>JBJTOV010000392.1:0-9231 GCA_046074745.1 Planctomycetota bacterium
CGAACATCGCCCGCGTCATCGCGGCCGGAACGCTGCGCCTCGCCGACGGCTCCGAGCATCCCTATTTCGCGATGGAGCTCGTCGACGGCGGCCGCCCGCTCACCCACTGGGCGCGCGAGACCGGCGCCCCGCTCGCGACCTCGATGCGCGTGTTCGCTGCGGCGTGCGACGCCATCGGGCACGGTCACCGTCGCGGCGTGCTCCACCTCGACATCAAGCCCGGCAACCTGCTCGTCTCGGCGTCGGGCGAGGCGCGCGTGATCGACTACGGCATCGCGCGCTCCATCGACGACGGCTCCGCCGACCGCGCGTTCGTCGGCACGCCGCAGTACATGGCGCCCGAGCGATTCCGGAACCGCGGCGGCGATTCCGACTCCCGCGCCGATGTGTACTCGCTCGGCGCCGTGCTCTACGAGATCCTCACCGGGCGCCTTCCCTACGCGGTGCACGGCGCCAGCGCGGCCGATTCCGCGCGAATCGCGCAGTCCGCCGACATCCCCCATCCCGCGCGCATCGATGCGAACACGCCGCGCGCGCTCGGCGACATCGCGATGAAGTGCCTTTCGAAGGACCGCGATCGACGCTACGGCACGGCCTCCGAGATCGCCGACGAACTGCGCCGCTGGATCGCCGACGAACCGGTGCTCGCGAGCCCCGAGGGCGCGGCAGGCTCGGCGATGCGCGTGCTGCGCCGGCACCGCGTGGTCTCGGGAGTCTCGCTCGTCGCCCTGCTCGCCGTGATCTCCGCCGCCTTCGTCGCGCTCGGAGCCGCGCTCGACGCCCGCGATGCCGCCGAGCGAGAGCGCCGAGAGGCCGCACGCGCGAACCAGCGCGCCGCGTCCGCCGCCTTCGTCGCCGGCAACCTCGCCGACGCGACCAAGTACCTCAACCTCGTGCCCGCGGAGCACCGCGGGTGGGAGGCGGAGCACCTGACCGCGGGCCTCGCGCGCTTCGAGCTTCTCGCCCATGTCGGAAGCGAGATCCTCCGCGTCGCGGTCGCGCGCGACTCGGGCGAGGACGCGTGCGGCGTCACGGGCGGGTTCCTCGCCATCGCCGATCCGACCAAGGCCGACGCGTGCAGCATGCACGACCTGCGGCGCGAGTTCAGCGATCGGCGCGCAGCCTACTTCCCCTCGCTCGACATCTCACCCGACGGGAGCACGGTGCTCGCCGTGCTCGGCACGAGGCGCCTCGTCGAGCTCGACCGCCGCTCGGGCGCCATCCGCGAGATCCGTCCCGACGGCCGCGTCGATTGGGCGAAGTACGCGGGAAACGACCTGTTCGCCGTCGAGCAAGGGCACTTGACGCTGATCGACCGCGCCTCGGGAAGCACGCGCGCACGCCTCCTGCTCCGCCTCGACGCGCGCGACCTCTTCCTGTCGGCCGACGCGCGGCTCCTGCTTGCGGGCCTCAGCGACGGGTCGATCGCGCTCTACGACATCGACCCCGCGGCGCCCGCCATCACCGAGCGCTGGCGCACCGCGACGCGAACGCAGCCCTCGCGCGCGGTCGCGCTGTCGCCCGACGGTCGCCACGCCTTCGCCGCGTGGCGCGACTCCGCGATCTCGCGCATCGACTGCTCCGACGGGCGCACCGCGCTCGAGCGCGATCTCGACGGCGGCTCCGTCTACGACCTCGCCATCTCTCCCGACGGCTCGATGCTCGTCGCCAGCAGCTGGACCAATGTGCTGCGCGTCATCGACGCCGCCGACCTCGGCATCGTCGACCAGATCGGCGGAACCTTCGGCCACATCTGGGACATCGCGTTCAGCGCCGACGGGCGTCGCATCTACGGGCGATGCATCCTCGAGCGCGCCGTTCCCGAAGCCTCGCGCCCGCTCGACGAGTGGCTCGCGGCCTTCGATGTCGAGCGTCGCGGCGCCACGCGCGATCTCTCGTTCGGCAGCGAGGCGACTGCGGCGATCGCCGACGGTTCGCGCGGATTCGCGATCGCCGCGTGCACCGACGGCAGCCTGCGCCGGCTTGATCTTCGGTCAGGCGCGCTGAAGACGCTCGCCACCGTCGACATGCCCGTGGCCAGGATCGCCGAACGCGATGGATCGCTCGTCGCATGCGACCAGGCCGGAAACATCGCGCGCCTCGATCCGCGATCCGACGGAACACTCGCCGCGCGGTGGCGCGTCGCGGCGGTGCCCGCGATCGCGACGGCCCTCGCGTGGTCGCCCGACGGCGCATGGATCGCCTGCGGCGGAGGCGGCGAGTACGCCGCGTTGCTCCACGCCGACACGGGCGCCACGGCGTGGATCCGCTCGCTGCCCTACGGCAGCGCCGCGCCCGATCGCCGCCGCGTGGGCCAGCCCGTCTTCCTCGACGGCGGATCGAGCGTGACATTCTGCATGTACGCCTCGGAGGCCGAGCAACTCGTGCTCGCGGTTTCCGACGGACGCACGATCAGGCGCTTCGCGGGCCATTCGTACGAAGGCGAGTCGTTCGTCCAGCATCCACGCAGCGACATCCTGATCGGCGCGGGCACGACGGGCTATGTGATGTATTTCAACGAGCAGTCCTCGCTTGAACCGATCACGCTTGCCCGCGACGGAGGCGTGCTCGGCATCGCGGAGGACGGAAGCCGGCTCGTGTTCGCCTCGCGCGACGGATCGTGCCGCGTCGCATCGGTCGATCCCGTGCAGGAACTCATGCGGCTCGACTCGCCGCCCGGCGTGCCGCTCGCCACCTGCATCGATGTGCGGGAAGGCATGGTTTCGGTCGTCACCTCGCGCGGCACCGTGCGTTCGTGGACCAACAAGGTCGCCGCCGAGGCACGCACGCGGCCCGTGCCGAACCTCGTCGAGGAACTCAAGCGGCGAAGCCCCTGACCTGCCGTCGCCGCGCGACGCGCGTAGACTCCGCGCCTTCATGCCCGCGGACGCAACCGCACAGCAGCCATCGCCCGTCGTCGGGCTCCGCGCCGTCGCCCGCTTCTCGCGCGGCGAGCGCGGCCGCCTCGGGCTCGCGGTGCTTGCGCTGCTCGCGTCGGCGCTCTTCCTGTACGCCGTGCCGCTCATCCCGCAGGCCGTGCTCGACCTCGTGCTCGGCGACGGCGCGAAGGCGTCGTGGATCTCGCAGCGGATCGCCGACGCCTTCGGCGGGCCCTCCGCGATGCGCGATGCGCTCTGGATGCCCGCGGCCGCCATGGCCGCGCTGGCCGCGTTCTCGGGGATCGCGCTCCATGTGAAGACGCGCCTCGCCGCGGGCGCCGCCGAGCGCGTGGCGCGCCGCATGCGCGACCGCATGTACGACCATGTGCAGCGGCTTCCGAGCGACGCGCTCGACGCGATTCCCTCGGGCGACATCGTGCAGCGCTGCACCTCCGACATCGAGACGCTGCGCGTCTTCCTTGCGAACCAGGCGCCCGAGATCTGCCGCGCGGTGCTGATGCTCGTCATCCCGCTGCCCGTGCTGGTCGCGCTCGACTGGCGCATGGCGCTCGCGTCGGTGGTGTGCGTGCCCGCGATGCTTCTCTTCACCGCGCGCTACTTCGGCCGCATGGCGCCCGACTTCGCCGCGAAGGAGACGGCCGAGGCGCGCATGACCGCGAATGTGCAGGAGAACCTGACGGGCATCCGCACCGTGCGCGCGTTCGGACGCGCGGAGCACGAGAACGCGCGCTTCGCCGCCAGTTCCGCCGCATTCCGCGACTCGGACCTCCGGCTCTTCCGCCACTACGCGTTCTTCTGGTCGGCGTCCGACCTCCTCTGCTTCGCGCAGCAGGTGATCGTGGTCGCGCTCGGCGCGTGGCTCCTTTCGCGCGGATCGCTCGAGACGGGCGCGTACTTCTACTTCCTCACCGTCGTCGGCATGTTCATCTGGCCCGTGCGCATGCTCGGCCGCATGGTGGTCGAGTCGGGCAAGGCGCTCGCCGCGGTCGTGCGGCTCGACGAGATCCTGTCGAAGCCCGAGGAGCGCGACCTCGACCCCGCGCCAGCCGAGGCGCTCGCGCTCGCCGCGGCGGGCGGCGGCCTGGCGATTCGCTTCGACCGCGTGTCGTTCGCGTACCGCGGCGGCCCGCGCGTCCTCGATGGCGTGAGCTTCGAGGTGGAGCCCGGACAGACCCTCGGCCTCGTCGGTCCCTCGGGCGCGGGCAAGACCACGATCGTGCAGCTCCTTCTGCGCTTCCACGAACCGACCGAGGGATCGATCGAGGTCGACGGCTCGCCGCTCGTACGCGTGCCGCGCCAGTCGATCCGCTCGGTGGTCGGCACGGTGCTGCAGCAGCCGTTCCTCTACTCGAAGAAGCTGCGCGACAACATCGTGGCGGGAATGCGCGCCGATGCCGCGCGCGACGCGCGCATCGCCGACGCCGCGCGCGCGGCCTGCATCCACGGTTCGATCGAGGCGTTTCCCGAGGGCTACGACACGGTGGTCGGCGAGAAGGGCCTGACGCTCTCGGGCGGGCAGCGCCAGCGCGTGGCGATCGCGCGCGCGCTCGTGCGCGCGCCGCGGCTCCTGATCCTCGACGACGCGCTCTCCGCGGTCGACGCGCACACCGAGTCGTCGATCCTCGCTGCGCTTCGCGCGGCACCCGAAGGCCAGACGCGCATCGTGGTCGCGCACCGCCTGAGCGCGGTGATGTCGGCCGATCTCATCCTCGTGCTCGATGGCGGGCGCGTGGTCCAGCGCGGCACGCACGACGAGCTCGCCGCGCAGGACGGCCTCTACCGCACGCTGTGGCGCATCCAGCATCACGACGACGCGGAGATCTCGGGCATGGAGGCCGCGCATGTCTGAAGTGCAGGTCCACGACGACTTCCCGCGCGCGCTTCAGCCTGCGCGTCTGGCGACCCGTGGTCGCGCGCGCGTTCGGCGACAGGCGCGCGGTGGCGGGGCTCGTGGGCGCGGGCGTGCTCGTCGCGGGCATCGAGACGGCCCTGCCCGTGCTCGTGGTCCGGATCATCGACGAGGCGGCGCGCGGCGCCGACGCGGCGCTGCTGCCGCTTCTCTCGGTGTACGCAGGCGTGTTCGTCTTCTTCGCGCTCGGCGTGTGGGTGTTCATCTTCTGCGCGGGCCTCGTGGCGACGGGCACCGCCGACCGCCTGCGCCGCGACTGCTTCGCGCGCCTGCAGCAGCTCGAGCCCGCGTACTTCGACGCGCGCCCGACGGGCTGGCTCGTGTCGCGCCTGACGAGCGACTGCTCGAAGGTGTCGGGGCTGCTGCCGTGGTGCATGCTCGACTTCGCGTGGTGCGGCGCGATCCTGACGGGCGTGGTCGTCACGATGTTCGTGCTCGACGCGCGCCTTGCCGCGTGGGCGCTGTCGGCGGTCCCGCTGATGACGCTCGCCTGCATCGTGTTCCAGCGCTTCCTGATCCGCGCCGGCCGCGAGGCGCGCAGGCTGTCGAGCGCGATGACCGCGTCGTACGGCGAGATGCTGCTCGGCGCGCGCACCACGAAGACGCTCGCGCGCGAGGAAGCGAACCTCGCCGAGTTCCAGGTGCTCTCGACCGACATGAACCGCTGGGCGATGCGCGGCGCGCTGCTCTCGAGCGTGTATGTGCCGCTCATGTCCACGCTCGCCGCGGGCGCGGGCGCGATCCTGCTCTGGAAGGGCGCGGGCGATGTGCTCGCCGCCGAAGGGATCACGCCCGGCCTGCTGGTGACGATGATGCAGTTCGCCGCGCTGTTCGCGCAGCCCGTGCAGGAGCTCGCGCAGCGCTTCGCCGACATCCTGAACGCGTCGAGCGCGGCTGAGCGCATCTCCACGCTGCTGTCGACCGAGCCCGCGATCCGCGACGCGCCCGAAGCGCGCCCGCCCGCGGCGCAGCGCATCGGCGAGCTGCGCTTCGATGCGGTCGACTTCTGGTACCGCGAGGGCGTGCCTGTCCTCGAGGGCTTCTCGCTTGCCGCACGGCGCGGCCAGACCATCGCGCTCGTCGGTTCGACCGGCGGCGGCAAGAGCACGATCGTGTCGCTCGCGACGCGCTTCTACGAGCCGCGCCGCGGGCGCATCCTGCTCGACGGCACCGACCTGCGCGAGGTGCCGCTCGCGTGGTTCACCGAGCGGATCGGCATCGTGCCGCAGGTGGCGCATCTCTTCGCGGGCTCGGTGCGCGAGAACATCCGCTACGGGCGGCTCGATGCGACCGATGCCGAGATCGAGTCCGCCGCGCGCCGCGTGAAGGCGCACGGCTTCATCGCGGCGCTCGAGATGGGCTACGACACCGAGGTCGGCGAGGGAGGCGAGCGCCTGTCGACGGGACAGCGCCAGCTGGTGGCGCTCGCGCGCGCGGTGCTGCGCGATCCGCAGGTGCTCGTGATGGACGAGGCGACGAGCTCGATCGACGCCGCCACCGAGCGGCTGGTGCAGGAGGGCATCGACGAGGTCCTGCGCGGCTCGGCCGAAGGCGGCCGCATCTCCTTCGTGGTCGCGCACAGGTTGAGCACCATCCGCCGCGCCGATCTCATCCTCGTCATCGAGGCCGGCCGCATCGCGGAGCAAGGCACGCACGCGGAGCTCTTCGCGCGGCGAGGCCGCTACTGGGAGCTCTGCACGAACGCCGTGGCCGCGGCGCGCGAGCGCGAGGTGCTGCACCTCAAGGACGCGGCGCCCGACGCCACGGTGGCCGCGCTCGTGGGCGAAGGCGACGACGACTGAGCGCTACCAGCCGCGCTCGCGGCGCGCATCGACCAGCCCAAGCGAACGGCGCACGGCGAAGAACTTTCGTGCGAGCCACGGACGATGGTTCATGTGGTGGCGCTCGCGCAGTCCATCCGCGTGCGCGTCGTGCACGACCGTCTGGGGATGGACAAGCGGGAACTCCAGCGTTCCGAGCGGCAGGCCGCTCCAGACGGAGCGCTTGACCATGTGGGTCGCGCCCATGCCGTCGCCGATGTTCGACACCATGTTGACGGCGGGAAGCACGCAGAGCCCGTCGTGCTTGAGGTGCGCGTAGGTGAACTGGTAGGCCCATGCGGGCGCCACCGCACCGTGCGATGCAGGCCAGTCGAACTTGCGCGACCATCCGCGAACGCTCGCGGAAGGAAGTCCGCGCGATGCGAGGCCCTTCGGTCCGAACTCCGCGCGCCAACCCGAGAGATCGAACCGATATCGCGACCAAGCACGCCTCCAGGACGCCCATCCCCACGGCGCGAACAGCCGCGAGAACGAGTACGACTCGCGCTGCCCGGGTCGCGCGCAGGCATGCCGCGTGCCGAGCACGCTCATCACGCGCTCGTCGCCCGCATGGCGCTCCAGCATCTCCGCGCAGAACTGCAGGAACCCGGCCGCAGGAAGGCAGTCGTCCTCGAGCACCACCCCGCGCTCCTCATGCTCGAAGAACCACCCGATGGCCCCCGACATCGCGCGCCCGCAGCCGTGGTTCTCCTCGAGAAACCGCGTGCGCACCTCGCAGCGCCACGGTGGGTTCGAAAGCATCTCGCACACGGCCTGCACGCGCTGCGCCTCTCCCGCAACATGGGTTCGCGGCCCATCGCATGCCACATACAGGCGCGAGGGGGCCGAAGCGCCGAGCGCGCGGAGCACTGGCTCAAGCGTGTCCGTGCGGTTGAACGCGGTCAGCAGAACGGGCGGCGTTTCGGTTCTCATCGTGGGCGTTGCCTCGCATTATGCCGCAGATCGGCCCATGGCCGCCTTGGAGCCGGGTCGGCGATCGCTCGGCCGAGCAGGATCGCGAGGTCCGAACCCGCGCCGACGCCCGGGCTCGAGCGGATCCCGGGCCGGTCAACGGCTTCGCGGTGGCTCGGGAGGTGCGCGAGGTCGGCGCCATCATCCGAGTGTTGCCGTCGTGGTCGGTGCAACGCGCCGCCGCGACAACCTCGATGGGACCACCCGTGCTGCCGTTGTGCGGGCAGCTCGGCTCGGAGCATGGGCGCACATCGAGGTCGAACTCCTCGCAAGGGACGATCCACTCGAACGCTCGGTGAAAGCAGGCCGGCCACCTCGCGGCGGCCGGCCTCCAGTCAGGAGAGCGTGATGTGATGCGGCTCGTGGCTCACGCCGCGGCCACGCCGTGCATCGGCTCGCAGCCGAGCGCGATCTCGATGCCGTTCGGATCGACGAGCACGGCCTCGAGCGAAAGCACCGCGTGCGGCACGGGAGCCTGCTCGATGCGGTAGCCCGAGGAAACCGCGCGAGAGATCGCATGGCGCACGGCGTCGGTGCGCACGGTGGCGACGGGCATCCAGCGGCTGCGCGCCTCGGAAGCGCTCGTGCGCTGCATGCTCGCGACCGCGCGGCCGCCGTTCAGGAAGAGCGCGGCGTGCGAGCCGCGCGGCGATGCGAGCGGCATGGCGCTCCAGCCGAAGATCTCGCACCAGAAGCGGCCGCTGGTCGTCGGGTCGACGGTGCGCAGTTCGTCCCATCCGAACGCGCCCGCGCCCACGGTGCGGCGGTCGTCGCCGCCCGCGATGACGGTGATGCACGCGCCGGTCGGATCGCTGATCTCGGCGCGGCGGTCGAGGCCCATGATGCCGCTCGGCGCGATGCGCACCGAGCCGCCGAGCGCGACCGCGCGGTCGCAGGCGTGCTCGACATTCGCGACGCGGACATAGGTGCTCCAGCCCTGCTCGAGCGCCTCGTGGCACCCGCGCACGCCCGCCACATGCAGCCCGCCGCAGGTCAGCGCCCTGTATTCGTCGAGGTGACCACGCGAGCGGCACACCACCTCGAGGTCGAGGAGCGAGGCGAGCGAGAACGCGGCCTCGGCGGGATCATGCGCACGCAGTTCGTGCCACGAGATCGCGCCGGGATGGACGGGAACCGAGCAGGTGCGGCCCGCGGAGCGCGGATCGACGCGACGATGGCCCGTCGCGTACGGGTCGCGGTGCGCGTCCTTCATCTCGATGTGGAACGCGGGAAGCCCGGCCCCCTGCGGCGCGTCGGCCCCGCACTCGTCGGCAATGAAGCGCAGGTTGCGCGAGGCTCCCTCGACGATGCTGTCGAGCAGTGCGTCGATTCCGGAGTCCGTTCCGTTTCTTTCGCTGGGTCGCATGTCCGAGTCCTCCTGTTATTGCTCGGCTGACACGGGGACAATCAGGCGGCTTTGCGGCCCTTTCGCCGTCTTTCGCGGACCTTGCAGGATGTAGAATCCACCCCATCGCACGGGGCATAGCTCAGCTTGGTAGAGCGCTTGCTTTGGGAGCAAGAAGTCGTCGGTTCGAATCCGGCTGCCCCGACTTTGCCGCGCCGCGCGACCATCGCGCGGGCGTGCGGCGCTAGGACCGTCGCCGCTTCCGCGCACGGCCCCCGCGGGGCG
>JBJTOV010000393.1:0-9520 GCA_046074745.1 Planctomycetota bacterium
ATCGCACACCGCGAGACAGCACTCCGCATCGGCGCACGCGGGCGTCGCATGCGCCGAACCGCACTCGCCCGCCGTCGGCGAGCCGCACACCGGCAGCCCCGGGCACGATGCGCCGCAGTGGACGGTCGCGATCGCCATGCACAGGACATCCCACGCCGATTCGCAGCAGTACGCGTCGAGCGCGCAGGTGCACGCGCTGGTCGCCGCATCGTCGCACGACGGCCCGCCCTCCTCGCAGCAGCCGTGCGGCGTGGTGTCGAGTTCGATCAGCTCGAAATCGTCGAAGGCCGCGAGGTTCGAAGTGCTCGATCCTGATGAAAACCGCAGCCACACCGCGGCCTCGCCCGCGAGCGGCGCGAGGTCGAGGAGCCGCTCCTCGCATCCGCCGCCGAACGACACGGGCGCCGTCCACGCGTTCGACCACGAGGTCCCGTCGAGCGAGACATCGATGCGCGGCCCGAGCGTGCCCGACTGCTTCGAGTACGAGAATCGCAGCGCGGGCGCCTGTCGCGCGGCGAAGCCAATGCAGCGGGTCACCGCCGCGGAGTAGGGAAATCCCTGCGCGAACCGCAGCGCCATGTCGCCGCTGCCCGCGCAGCCGAGGCTCGAGGTGAGGAACGGCGCCGAGCCCTCGCAGCGCTCGAAGAGCGCGGGGTACTTCGTGCAGATCGAGCCTCCCGAGTAGAGCGTTCCGAAATCGGCGGCGAACGCGCCGAGGCACGCGGCCCCCCCGCCGCCGCACGAGCCGCAACCGAGCGACTCGACCTCGGCCACGCACTGCGCGTCCCACTCGGTGCTGCAGCAGTACGGATCGGCGGCGCACACGCACGCCGACACGGCGCTGTCGGCGCACCCCGCGGATCCCGCCTCGCAGCAGGAGTGCGACGAACCTCCACAGCACCCGACGCGGCGGATGACGAGATCGTCGATCACGACTGCGTTCGTGTTCGCGCCATGGTCGAACCGGATGTACGCGCCCGATGCGCCGAGCAGCGGAACCGTGAAGCTCGCCGTCGTGCACGCGCCGCCCGTCGCGGTCAGTGCGAGCGCCGTCACAGGCGTCGACGCCGTGCAGTTCGCGTCGACCGCCTGCGTGGTGCCGTACTTCACCACCGTGCCGCTCGCCGAGAACTGCGCGTAGGTGAACGAAACCTCGAACGCGCTGCACCCCGCGCCACCGCCCGACACGAGGATCACCGGATCCTGCGTCGACCCCGCAAGCCGCAGGCCGCTTCCCGTCGGGCAGAACCCCGACGACGCGATGGTTGCGCCGGAAACGCACCAGCGCACGCGGAACTCGCCGCTGGTCAGGTCGGGCGGCCCGCTGAATGAGCCGAAATCGGTCTGGTAGAGCGCGCACGACTGCGCCGCGGCGCTTCGGACTCCCGCAAGCGCGAGCACGGAGAGGATCAGCGCCGCGCAGCCGCGCAGCGCAGGGAATCGCAGGGTTTCAAGCCTCACGAAGCGATGATGCCGCGGGCCGCGCCGCGGGCAAGCGTGCGCCCGCGCGCGCGCCGCGATCGCCATGCGCGCCCCGCACGAACCGCGCAGACCGCGCAGATCGAACCCGGCCGAGCCACGCCGAGCCCCGCCAACCCAGCGCCAGATTCAGCCCCACGACCCGAGCAGGATCGTCAGGTCGGGCCCGCCCACCGTGCCGTCGCCGTTCAAGTCGCCAACGCCTGGGCTTCCCCAGTTGCCGAGCATGATCGCAAGGTCCGACGCGTCGATCGTGCCGTCGCCGTTGATGTCGGCCGGATTCGCAGGGCAGCCCGCGGTGAGCACGCGCACGAAGTCGACGCCCGCCTCGACGAGCGAGCCCGTGCCGAGGTCGCGCGCGACGAACCGCAGCCGCGCGTTCGCGCTCGGCGCGATGAAGTCGCTCACGCGGAACGACTTCTCCACCCACGCGCCCGCGTTCTCCGTCACCGTCTCGAGCGTGATCCAGGTCGCGCCCCCGTCGCCCGAGATCTGCACGGGCATCGAGTCCTCGTTGGGCGCGCCACCGAGGTTGTTCGAATACCAGCGGCGGTACGACACGAACGCGTTCGGATCGCTCGCGTTCAGGACCGGCGACACGAGCGTCGTCGTTCCGCCATCGACATCCGCGGCGCCCGCGGCGCCGCCGACGACGCCCTGCCCCGTCACGAAGCACAGCAGCCCCGCGTCGGCCGAGTCGTTCTCAGGCTGCGCGGTCGTGCCCACGGGATCGACCCGCGTCCACAGGCCCGCGGTGGCGTTGTCACCCGTCGCGCCCACGGTCCATCCGAGCGCGGTCTCGAAGGTGTCGGTGAAGGTCGCGCTCGTGTTGACGGCTGCGGTCACGAACACCGATCCCGGCACGCGCGGCAGCCGCGCGGTGCCCACCGTCGTCTGCGCGGCGATGTACCACTCGATGTTCGATCCGCAGGGAGCCGCGGCGAGCGGCGCGCTGAAGATGCCCGACGCACCCTCCGTCATGGTCGACGGCGTGAACGAGCCGCTCGAGCCGGTGCGCGTGTAGAGCTTCACGCCCGACGCGACCAGCGAGCCGCGGATCGCGCGCACCTCGGCCGACAGAGAGCCCGGCGCATCGAACTGCACCGACACGGGCGCGCCCGACGGAAGGCGGATCGCCGCGCCGTCGACGGTGACATCCGCAAGGTCGAGCGCCGCAGCGTAGTTCTCGCTCGCGTTCGGCAGGATCTCGCTCGCGGGCATCACGAAGCCGTAGGTTCCCTTGTCGCGCACCTCGATGGTGTAGCTCGGCACGCCGTGCTGCCCGTAGGCGTGGTCGACCGAGCTTCCGCTCGCGATGTACAGGGTCGACGCGATCGGGCCGACCGTGTAGTCGAAGCCCGTCGTGCGCTTGATCGCGTCCTTCATCTCGTTGCCGAGCGCGAGGAACGCGGCGTTGTTCGCGGGCGGAACGGTGGTGTACCCCCACGGCGACAGCACGAGCTGGCTGTAGGCGTGGAAATCGATGTGCCCCGCCAGCGTGGTGCGCGAGATGAAGTAGTCGCGCAGCGCCGCGCTCTCGGGCTCCGAGAACGCCGACGGCCCGCGGTAGGTCTCGTCGGCGGGATTGGTGCTCGCGCCGCCGCCGCCCCACTGGAACGCCCAGTTGCGGTTCAGGTCGACGCCGAAGGTCCCGTCGCCGTTGTTGCGGCGGTTCTTGCGCCACAGGCGGTTCGTGGTCCAGGTGTACACATAGCCGTCGGGGTTGCACACGGGCACGATGTCGACCCACGCGCGATCGAGCAGCGCGGTGACGCGCGCGTCGGTTCCGTAGCCTGCGATCAGCCGATCGGCGATGTACATCGAGGTGGTCTGCGCGCCCCACTCGCGCGCGTGCTGCGTGGCGTTGAAGAGCACGCCCGGGCTTCCTGCCGCCGACTTCGTGATGCGGATGCCGCGGATCGGGCGGCCCTCGAGCGAGGTTCCGATCGTGAACGCCGACACGAGATCGGGGCGCGCGGCGATCCACGCGTCGAGCTGCGCGTAGGTCTCGTCGAGCGTGCGGAAGTCTGCGAAGAAGCTGCCGCCCGCCACGCCGCCGTCGCCGCGGCTCGCGCGCGCGTCGAAGTCGGCGCGCAGCACGGGCCCGAGGTCGCCCACGATCACCTGGTGCGGCAGGCCGCTCTTGGCGAGCGCCGCCAGCCCGTCCTTGTCGAAGATCGCGTCGACCGGGCCGACATCGATGCGGTGGTTGAGCACATCCCTCGACAGCGCGAGGAGCGTGCGCACATCGCGCGTCGTCTGCACGGTGACGCGCACCACGGCGCGGCCATCGTGGAACTCGGGCTTGTCGGCGGCGAACGCGGCCGCGGCCGAAGCAAGCAGCGCGATCGAGGCGAGCGAGCGCCGCGCGAGGATCACGAACGAAGGCAGTGGACTCATGGCCCGAGTGTGCAGCCTCGCGGCCCCCGCCGCAAGCGCCCGCGCCGCGGAACGCCGCAATCGCGCAGAATCCCGCGCCCGCGGCGGCCACGGGTACACTCCGCGTCCCATGCCGCTCCCGCTTGGTCCGAGATACTCCGCCGCCTGCGCCGCGCTCTTCGCCGCGACGCTCCTGCCCGCGGGCTGCACCCGCTACTTCGCGACCGACCCTGCGCTCACCGAGCCCTCGGGCGCGGTCGTGCCTGCGGAGGCGCTGGCGCCGCGCGCCCTCTTCATGTTCGAAGGCTCGACCGGCCGCGCGCTCGGATGGTCCGATGTGATGTCCGCGGCGTCATGGGCCGACGCGGTGTTCATCGGCGAGCGCCACGACGACCCGACCTCGCACGCCGTGCAGCTGGCGGTCTACCAGGACCTCGTCGCAGGCTACCCGGGCACCGCGCTCGCGCTCGAGCACCTCGAGCGCAACGAGCAACCCACCGTCGACCGCTACCTGCGCGGCGAGATCACGCGAGACGAGTTCATCGACGCGACCAAATCGCGCGACTGGGCGGGCAAGGACACCTGGCTCCCCTTCTTCCAGCCGCTCGTCGACTGCGCGCGCGAGAACAACGCTCCCGTCGTCGCCGCGAACGCCCCGCGCGATGTGGTGCGCCGCGCGCGCGCTGCAGGCCACGCCGCGCTCGGAGCCGAAACGGGGCCGGAGCGCGCCTCTTTCGAGGTGCCCGTCACCGAGTACCGCGGCTTCGGCTCGAAGGACGGCTGGGACGGACGCTGGCAGGCGTACAACGCGCGGTTCCGCGAGATCATGTCGGGCGAGGGCGCCGATCCGCACGCGGGCGAGGAGCGCGCCCGGCTCGACAATGTCTTCCTGTCGCAGTCGGTGTGGGACGCCACGATGGGCGACTCGGCCGCGCGCGCGCTGGCGGCGGGCGCGCCCAAGGTCGTGCTGTGCGCGGGCTGCTTCCATGTCGAGCGCGACGGCGGCACGGTGCTGCAGCTCGAGGCGCGGGCGCCGAACGCGCGCGTCCTGACCATCACGGTGATCGACGCGTCGAGCAGCCGCCTGCGCGACGAGGACCGCGGCGCCGCCGACATCGTGATCTACGGATTCCCCGTCGAGCGCAAGAAGCCCGAGCGCGAGCCCGAGCCCAAGCCCGAGGCCGACGCGCCGGCGCCCGACGCGTGAAACCGCGGTTTCCCCCGCGAAAGCCGCGCGGCCGATTCCGCTAGACTTGCCGCCCCGCGCCGACAGGCGCACGAAAGGCCGCCTGCATGAGCACGCTTCCCGCGCAGAAGAAGACCCCGCTGGTCGAGATCGACCTCCGCCCGAACCTGCTGTATGTCCGCTTCATCGGGCCGCAGGTCGGACAGCGCGAGTCGCCGATCATCACGCAGGAGGTCGAGCCGTACTTCAAGCAGGCGGGCTCGTCGATCAAGCACTTCATCATCGACCTGCAGAGCGTGACCTTCATGTCCTCGATGGGCCTCGGCGCGTGCATCGGCCTGCGCAACAAGGCCGCGTCGGCCGGCGCGAAGCCCATCCTCTACGGAACCCAGCCCGAGCTGCTCAAGCTGCTCGCCATGGTGAAGATGGACATGATGTTCAAGCTCGCGAAGAACCAGACCGAGCTCGACCTCCTGCTCAAGTGACGGCCGCGCCGCTATCGCGCGCGCTTGGCCGCGCGCCGCACCGCTCCCGGCGTCAGCATCCATTCGAGCCGCGCGCGCACCGCGTCGCCGCGCGGATCGATGGCCAGCGACAGCGCCGCGCCCTTCTTGAAGTCGATCGCCACGGCGTCAGGGGAACCCGCGAGCAGGAGCGACGCGAGCCGCGACAGCACGGGCTCATGGCCCACCCACGCGACCCTGCCCACGCCGCGCAGCGCGGCCACGGTGCGACGCAGGCTCTCGAGCTGCGCCGCGGGGTCGGCGTCGGCGCCTTCGTGCAGCTCGAGGCGCTCGAGCCGCGACGGACGCGGCCAGCCCGCGTGCTCGTGCAGCAGCTGCGCGGTGGTCCACGCGCGCGAGAATCCGCTTGATTCAAGCATGTCGACCGCGCCGCACGCGCGGCCAAGCGCGCGGGCGAACCGCGCGAAGGCCCGCCGCCCTTCCGCGGTCAGCGGGCGCCGCGAGTCGTCGGGCCAGGCCGCGGCATCGCGCTCGAAGGCCTTGCCGTGGCGGACGAGGATCAGCTGCATGCGGGCACGGTAGCGAAACCGCGGAATCCTGCGACAATCGCGCCATGGATCCCACCCCGGTCGTCCTGCGCGACGCGCGCATCCTCACGCTTTCCGGCGCGCGCGGCGCGCGGCGCGGCGCGGGCATGCGCGGGCTCGGCGTCATCGCACGCGGATTCGTCGCGCTGCGCGGCGGGCTCGTCGAGGCGGTCGGCGCAGGCGAACCGCCCGCCGCGCTCGAGGGCGAGCGCCTCGGGCTCGGTGGCCGCGTGGTCATGCCCGCCTTCACCGACTGCCACACCCACGCGTGCTTCGCGGGCGACCGCTACGCCGAGAGCGCGATGCGGCTCGCAGGCAGGCCTTACCTCGAGATCCTCGCGGCGGGCGGCGGCATCATGTCGACCGTGCGCGCCACGCGCGCCGCGAGCACCGAGACGCTGGCCGCGTCGCTGCGCGCGCGACTGGCCCAGATGCGCGCATCGGGCACCGCGCACGCCGAGGTGAAGTCGGGCTACGGGCTCGACACCGCGACGGAACTGCGCATGCTCGACGCGATCGCCGAGGTCGCGCGCACCGACCGTGGCATCGTGCAGCCCTCGTTCCTCGGCGCCCACGCGATCGACGGCGACGAGTCGGCCTTCGTCGCGCGCACGATCGACGAGACGCTGCCCGCGGCGGTGGCGCGCCACGGCCCGCTTGCATGCGACGCCTACTGCGAGCAAGGCGCATGGCCGCGCGACGCCGTGCGCAGGCTCTTCGAGCGCGCGCGAAGCCTCGGATGCCCGCTGCGCCTGCATGTCGACCAGTTCAACGAGCTCGGCGCGCTCGACGATGCGATCGCGCTCGGCGCGCGCACCGTCGACCATCTCGAGGCCACCTCTGCCGAGGGCCTCGCCCGCGTCGGCCGCTCGGACGCGATCGCCGTGCTGCTCCCAGGATGCGGACTCACGCTCGACCTCCGCTTCGCGAACGGGCGCCGCATCGTCGATGAAGGCGGCGCGGTCGCGATCGCGACCAACCTCAACCCGGGCTCGAGCCCGCTCGCCTCGATGCCGCTCGCGATCGCGCTCGCGGTGCGCTTCTGCGGCCTCGACCACGAGGAGGCGATCGTCGCGGCCTGCTGGAACTCCGCGTGCGCGCTCGGCATCGAGGGAGCGACGGGCTCGATCGAGGCTGGCAAGCGCGCCGACCTCGCGGTGCTGCCCGTGTGCGACGAGCGTGCCCTCGCCTACGAGTGGGGAACCTCGCTTCCCATCGACACCTATGTCGCGGGAGCGCGCGTCGCAGGCGCATGACGGAGGCCGCCGACCGCGCCACCGCGCGGAAACGCTGAAAAAAGGCTGAAACACGCAACGCCTTGCGTGCGTTGTCGCGCGGCACGGCATCCGCCGATCCACGACACCAATTCGACGAACTTGATCCGGCGCGGCGCAGCGGGTGGTCCACACGCACGCGCGGGGTCATCCACGGCCACGACGGCCCGGAGCACGACAGCATGTACACGACGAACCCCTACGCGACGAACCCCTGCGGCACGAACAACGGCACCTGCACCTTCGGCACGACGAACAACCCCGCCTTCGGCTGGAATCCGGCCACCGCGAACACGACCGGCGTCAACGGCGCGTTCCTCGGCGGCGGCATCCCCGACTGCTGCGGCGTGACCGGCTTCGCGGGCGCGTGGGGCAACCCGTTCAACGCGTGGAACTCCACGAACTACGGCTTCGGCGCGTGGAACGGCGCGAACGCCTTCAACGCGAACTGGAACGCGCTGTTCAACGGCACGCCGAACCTGAACCAGCAGAACTACGGCGCCCCGAGCTTTGGAAACCCGAGCTTCGGAAACCCGAGCTTCGCAACCCCGAACTACGGAACCCCGAGCTTCGCAACCCCGAACTACGGGGCCGCCTCCTACGGCGCCCAGCCCAACAACCCCGCCTTCGTTGGCGCTCCGTACGGCGTCGGCTTCGGCGCCACCGCGTTCGGCGGCAACGCCTTCAACGCGACCAACGGATGGAACGCTCCGCTGCCCGGCTGGCTCACCCCGAGCGGCTTCGTGCCTGCGAACGCGGTCGCGCTGCGCACGGGCTTCACCGCGCCGTTCCTCGGCAACGGCAACTCGTTCAACACGCTGCCAGGCTTCAATGGCGGCGCCGCCGCGGCCTTCGCCAACGCGCAGGGCGGCGCGGTTCCCGGATGGTTCACGCCGGCGCAGGGCTTCGTCGCTCCGAACGGTTCCGGCACCGTGGGCACCGCGGCCGGAACCACGATCGGATCCACGACGGGAACCACCGCGGGACTCTCGGCCCAGCCGACCACCGGCACCCCCGACTACGCCTGCTCGGGCACCTCCGCCGAGTGCGGCGGAAACCCGAACATCAAGGTCCGCGCGGTCGCCTGAGCGCCGGATCTGCGAACGCCGCAGCGCAGCCCGTTCCGCGGGCTGCGCTGCATTTTTGCCCGCGCTCCCGCGCCGCACGCCGCGGGTACATTCACGGCATGCTCGTCACCGCGAAGGCCGACATCGAGGGCGCGACCCGCGCCGCAGCGTGCGTCGTCGAGGCGCATCGCCGCCTCGTCGACTTCCTTCGCGAAGGCCAGACGCTTCCCGAGGTCGATGCGTTCGTCGGCAAGACGCTTGCCGAGCTCGACGCGCCGAGCTGCTTCGTCGGCTACCGGATCCGCGGCCATCCGCCGTTCCCGTCGCATGCCTGTCTGTCGGTCAACGCGTGCGTCGTGCACGGCACGCACGACATGCGCGCCTCGCCGCTGCGCCGTGGCGACCTCATCTCGGTCGACATCGGCGTGCGCCACAAGGGCTGGATCGGCGACGCAGCCTGGACCTACGCGATCAAGGAGCGCGACCCGATCGGCGAGGCGCTCATGAAGTGCGGCCGCGAGTCGCTGCGCCGCGGCGTGGCGGCGCTGCGCCCGGGCCGCCCGCTCATGGACTTCGCGAAGGCCGTGCAGGGCTATGTCGAGGGCGAGTGCCGCTTCTGCCTCGTGCGCGGCCTCGGTGGCCACGGCTACGGCAAGGAACTGCACGGTCCGCCGTTCGTGTCGAATGTGGTGCCGTCGTA
This sequence comes from Planctomycetota bacterium, assembly GCA_046074745.1. Lineage (GTDB taxonomy): Bacteria > Planctomycetota > Phycisphaerae > Phycisphaerales > SM1A02 > QWPT01. Next base: position 9,137 of record JBJTOV010000393.1, read on the forward strand.
TCCCGGCGAGTGGCCCGATGCCTGGAAGGCGATCAAGCCCGGCCTCCTGGTCGCGGTCGAGCCGATGATCGCGGTATCGAGCTCCGAAACGCGCTCGAACGGCCGTGAATGGCCCGTGTACACCGCCGACGGCTCGATGAGCGTGCACTACGAGGCCGATGTGCTCGTGACCGCCGAGGGCCCGGTCAATCTCACCTATGGGCTGTTCGACCTGCCCGAGATCGGGGGTTGACCGAGATCGTGGGTTGACCGAGATCGTGGGTTGACCGACATCCTGGGTTGACCGAGATCGCGGGTTGACCGCGTCACGATTCTGCTGCGGAAAAGGATGTGAAATCGAGGCGGCCCGCTGGCGGCATCTAAGATGGCCGCCCACGGAGACCC
>JBJTOV010000394.1:0-7929 GCA_046074745.1 Planctomycetota bacterium
CCCGCGGTGCCGACGAACGCGACCGTGCGCGCGCGGGTCGAGGGCGAGACCGCGATCGTCGAGCTCGAGGCGACCGATGAGGCGGGCGCAAACTTCGCGACGAACCTCGATCCCGAGGCTGCGTCGATCGGACCGACGGGCGAGGTGAAGCAGCTCAATGTCGTCCAGACCGGCCCCGGCCGCTGGCGCGCGGAGTTCCCCGTCACAGAGGCGGGCGCGTACCTCGTGAACTTCGCGCTCGGGAAGTCGGCCGACGGGCGCCGCTCGAATGTGCAGGCGTCGGTGAGCGTGCCGTACCCGAAGGAGTTCCGCACCGTGCGCGACAACCGCGCGCTGCTCGAGCAGATCGCCGAGAAGACGGGCGGGCGCGTCCTGAAGATGGGTGTCGCGCAGGGTGTCGACGCGTTCGACCGGACGGCGCTGCCGATTCCCGAGAGCCAGAAGCGGATGTGGGACTTGATGGCGATCCTCGCGGCGGTGTTCTTCCTGCTCGATGTGGCGGTGCGCCGCGTCGCCGTCGACTGGAAGGGTGCCCGCGAGGGCGTCGAGGGCGTGATCCGCGTGCGGGAAGCGGGGCAGGGAACCGTCGAGGCGTGGCGCAAGGCGCGTTCGCGTTCGGGCGCTGCGGTGCCGAAGGCGGGTGACGCGGGCAAGCCAGCGGCGGGCGCTGCGCCCGATCCGCTCGCATCGGGACCCGCGCTCGATGTGCGCAGCGAAGCGCGCGACGACGGCGCTGCGACACGCTCGCGCGAAGCCGATGCGCGCAGCCGCACGGCCGCCGAGTCTGGCGCAGGCGGCGAAACCGAGCCGCAGGACACGACTTCGCGCCTGCTGCGCGCCAAGCAGCGCGCAACGGGCGGTGACGCGAGCGGCGGTGCCGGCGGCCAAGGCGGGGGCCCAAGCGGGGGCCCAAGCGGGGGCCCAAACGGAGGCCCAAGCGGAGGCCCAAACGGAGGCACTGGATCTGGAAAGAGCGGTGGCAGCGGTGCACGCTGACGCCCCCCGCGATTCGTCCGCCGATGTGCGCGAGCTTGACGGCGCGGGCCTGAACGATGTCGCCGAAGCGCGACGGCGCTGCGCTGCGTTCCGCCAGATCTTCCTGAGGCTTCGAACCGAGGTCGGCCGCGCGCTCGTCGGGCAGCGCGAGGTCGTCGACCTTGCGCTCGTCACCCTGTTCGCCGACGGCCACCTTCTGCTCGAAGGCGTTCCAGGACTCGGCAAGACGCTCCTCGTACGGTCGCTCGCGGGCGCCACGGGGCTCGGCTTCAGCCGCATTCAGTTCACCCCCGATGTCATGCCCGCCGACATCACGGGCACGAGCATCCTGGTCGAGGACGAGGCCACGGGCCATCGCGCGATGGAGTTCCGCAAGGGGCCGCTCTTCGCGCAGCTGGTGCTCGCCGACGAGATCAACCGCGCGAGCCCGAAGACGCAGTCGGCGCTTCTCGAGGCCATGCAGGAGCGCTCGGTCACCATCGGCGGCGAAACGCACTCGCTCGGGCGACCGTTCTTCGTGATGGCCACCCAGAACCCGATCGAGCAGGAGGGCACCTTCCCGCTGCCCGAGGCGCAGCTCGACCGCTTCCTGCTCAAGGTCGATGTGCCTCCGCCCGACCGCGAGACCCTGCGCGAGGTGCTCGAGCGCACCACGAAGACCACGCAGCCCGAGTGCACGCAGGTCCTGGACGCGGCGACCATCGTGGCCGCCCAGAAGCTGGCGCGTCGCATCCCGATGGCGCCCGAGGTGAAGGATTGGATCGTGCGGCTGGTGCTGGCCACGCATCCCGACGGGGAGTTCTGCACGCGCGACAACGCACGGCTCATCCGGATCGGCGCCAGTCCGCGCGCGGCGCAGGCCATGGCCACCTGCGCGCGCGTCGTGGCGCTCATGGCGGGCCGCTACGCGGTCGGCTTCGAGGATGTGCGCAAGGTCGCGCGCTCGGCGCTACGCCACCGCATCCACCGCAGCTTCGAGGCCGAGGCCGAAGGCGTGAGCAGCGACGAAATCGCGCGCCGCGTGATCGCGTCGACGCCCACCGAACTGCCGCTTCCCGCGGCGACCGCGTCCGCACCGCCCGCGGAGGCCACCCGATGACCGCCGCCAGGCCGCTCAGGCGCCTCGACGACCTGCTTGACTCGCGGCTCATGTCGAAGCTCGACGCCATCGACCTCGTCAGCCGCAAGATCTTCTCGGGAAAGCTGCACGGCGAGCGCCGCTCGCGCCGCCGCGGGCAGAGCATCGAGTTCGCTGATTTCCGCCCGTATGTCCACGGCGACGACCTCCGCTTCGTCGACTGGAACATCTTCGGACGGCTCGACCGCCTGTTCCTCAAGATGTTCCTCGAGGAAGAGGACCTGTCGCTCGTGATCGCGATCGACACCAGCGCGTCGATGCGCGCGGGCGACCCCGACACCTTCGACTACGCGCGCAAGGTGGCGATGGCGCTCGGCTACATCGGCCTCGTGAACCAGCATCGCGTGTCGTATGTCGCGTTCTCAGAGGGCCGCATCGAGCGCGCAAGCAACCTGCGCGGACGGCGCAAGGCGTCCGAGGCCGCGCAGTGGCTGCTCGGGCTCGAGCCCGGGGGCGGCTCGGGCTTCGAGGAGGCCATGCGGCTGGTCGGAACCTCGCGCGCCGGCCGCGGCGTGATGGTGGTGCTCTCCGACTTCCTGTTCCCCGAGGGCCACGAGAAGGGCCTGCGCATGGTGGCGGGGCGCGGGTTCGAGCTGTTCGCGCTGCAGCTGCTGGCGCCGCAGATCATCGATCCCGCGCGCGAGGGCGGCGTGACGGGCGACCTGCTCCTCGTCGACAGCGAGACGGCCACCGAGACAGAGGTCACGGTCACGCCCGAGCTGCTTCGCATCTACAAGGAGCGGCTCGACCGCCTGTGCGGCGGCTTGCGCGCGTACTGCCAGCGCCGCGACATCACCCACATTGTGGTCGACACCTCGACCCCCGTCGACACGCTGATGCTCGAGTACCTGCGGCGAAGGGGGCTCCTGCGATGACGCTCGCGGCCGTCACATGGATCGCGCCCGTCGCGGGCGCGGTGCTCGGGGCGTCGATCCTCGCGCCGCTCGTGGCGCTGTGGTTCCTGAAGCTGCGCCGAAAGCGCCGCAGCGTGCCGAGCAACCTGCTGTGGGTGCGGTCGCTGGCCGACCTGCGCGCGAACGCGCCGTTCCAGCGGCTGCGCCCGAACTTCCTGCTGCTGCTGCAGATCCTGGCGGTGCTCGCGATCGCGTTCGCGCTGGCGCAGCCCGAGGCCGAGGGTTTCGGCACGACGGGCGGCCGCCATGTGATCATGATCGACCGCAGCGCCAGCATGAACGCGGTCGAGACCGTCGACGGCGACGAGCGCATCACGCGTCTCGAGCTTGCGAAGCGCGCCGCCGTCGAGCGGGTGCGCGCGCTGCTCGGTGGCGGCTGGTTCTCGACCAACGCGTCCGATGTGATGGTGGTGGCGTTCGGCTCCCGCGCCGAGATCCGCGCGCCGTTCACCGACTCGATCGCGGCGCTCGAGAGCGCGATCGAGGCGATCACGCCCACCGACGAGTCGACGCGCATCGCCGAGGCGATCGAGCTGTCGCGCGCCTTCACCGCCAACGACCGGCCCGACGAGGTCGAGACCGCGCTGCTTGCCGATCCACCCACCATCGAGCTCTACTCGGACGGCCGCATCGACGACCTGTCCACGATCGCGCTGCGCACGGGCGAGGCGCTGATCTACCACCGCGTGGGCGAGGCCGCCGCCAACATCGCCGTCGTCGCGGTGAGCGCCGATCGTCCGCCCGAGCAGCCCGACCGGATCCAGGTGTTCGCCGCCGTGGTGAACCCGCGCACGGAGCCCGTGAAGGCCAGCCTGCAGCTGGCGGTGAACGGCACCGTGCGCGCGCTCACCCCCGAGCCGATCGAGATCCCCGCGGCGGTCGAGCGCGACGGCCAGTTCATCGCGGGGCGCTCGCAGGTCGTGTTCCGCCCGATCGAACAGCCGAGCAACGCCGCGATCGAGGTCGCGGTGGTCGATGACGACGCGCTGCGCGACGACGATGCGGCGCTCGCGGTGGTTCCACCCGCGAAGCGCCTTGCGGTCCTCCATGTGGGCGAGGGCGGGTTCGTGGTCCGCACGCTGCTCGAGGGGCTTCCGATCGAGCGGTTCGCGTCGCGCCCGGTCGCGGAGTTCGACGCGCTGGTCGCAGCCGGCGACCTCGGTTCGTGGGATGTGATCGTGCTCGACGGCGTCGCGCCCAAGTCGCTCCCCGCTGGCAGGTACCTCGCGCTTGGCGCGGCGCCGCCCGTCGCGGGGCTCGCGGCGTACGGAACGCAGCAGGGCGTCTATCCGCGCATCGTGCGCGACGAGCATCCGCTCTTCCGCTCGGCGTCGCTTGAAGAGCTCTTCGTGTCGAAGCTCACCGCGGTGACCGTCGACAAGTCGTTCCAGGTGCACGCCGAGGCCACCGAGGGCCCGCTCGTCGTGTCGCTCGACCGCGCCGACCTGCATCTCGTCTATGTGGCCTTCGATCCGCTCGACTCGAACTGGCCGTTCCAGCGCTCGTTCGTGAACTTCATGGCGAACGCGGTGGAACTGCTCGGCCGCGCGGGCGACGCGGTGACGGGTCGCGCGCTTGCGCCGGGCGAGGCGATCTCGATGCGCCTGCCGCCGGGCAGCCGCGATGGAATCGTGCTCCTTCCCGACGGCGGCGAGAGCAAGGCCGACATCGATGCCGACGGGTCGCTCTCGTGGGGCCCCGTGCGCCTCGCGGGCCTGCACCGCGTGACATTCCTCGAGCCCGGCCGCGACGACCGCGGCGAACGCCTCGTCGCGGTCAACATCGCCGACCCCTCCGAGGCGCGCATCGCGCCGCTCGAATCGCTCTCGATCGGCACCAAGGATGTTCAGGGAATCAGCGTCGCCTCGTCGCAGCGCGGCGCGCTCTGGCCGTGGGTGCTCGCGCTCGGACTGCTGATCGTCCTCGTCGAGTGGTGGTGGTACCAGCGCCAGATCAGGCTGTAGGCGCGCCGCGGTCGGCCGCGCCCGCGGACTGGATCTCGCGCATGACCTCCTCGTCGATGCCGAGGTACTCGCGCATGTGCTGGTCGTACATCTCCTGGTCGCGGTCGCGGGTGAAGTCGAGGCGAAGCTCGTTGATCACCTTGGTGCCCTGGCCGATCCACTGCCGCCAGGTCTCGGCCGAGATGTTCTCGCCGATCCACGCGCCCACAGGCCCTCGGAACGGCGCTGCGGGCAGCTTCGTGCCCGGGCGGCCCGTACGGCGGCACACGAACGCGCCGCTCTCCCGAAGCCGCTCGGCGGCCTCCGCCTCCTCGGCCAGCACGGGGGGCTTGCGGCCGATCGACTCGAGCGCCTTGGCGATCGCCTGCTGCGGAAGCCGGTCGCCCTTCGTTCCCGCGATCGTGTAGCCCTTCTCGAGGAACGCGACCGCCTTGTCCTCCCAGCCCGCCTTGATCATCGCCTCGCCGCCAAGCTGGTAGGCCTTGCTCATGTCGGGGTTGACGCCGACGCAGCGCTCGAAGCTCTGCGCGCTTTCAGCGAAACGGCCCGCCTGCAGGTAGGCGTTGCCAAGGCTGAAGTGCGCCATCTCGTTCGTCGGATCGGCGGCGGCCATCTTCTCGAACTGGGCGATGCGGTCGGCGTTCATCGGGTCCTTTCACGGCGCCTGATGGCGCGCGGGGCGGCCATCTTAGGCATATCCGAGGCGGTCGAGGTCGTCCTCGTCGAGGCCGAAGTGGTGCCCGATCTCGTGGAGGACCGTGATCCGGATCTCCTCGCGGATGCGTTCTTCACCGCCGAAGGCGGTTCCGTCGTCCTCGACGCCTTCATCCCACCCGCCGGCCATGTCGATGATGCCCTCGCGGAAGAGCTGGATCACATCGCTCTGGTCGGGCCGCTCCACGGAACGCTCGGTGAGGGGCGTACCTGTGTGCAGGCCGCAAAGAAGCTCGTCCTCGTCGATTCCGAGCTCGCGCAGCAACTGGCGCGACGGACGGTCCTCGAGGACAAGCGGCACCTCCTCGATCAGGCGGTGGATGCCCTCGGGGAGTTCGGCAAGCACTTCCTCGAAGAGCTCGTCGAACCGCTCGCGCTCGCGCCGTCGCAGGCTCATGCCTGGGCGGCTCCCACCAGCTCGGCGACCGAGCGGCAGCCCTGCCGTTCGACCCACTTGGCAAGGCCGTCGGCCACGCGTGCGGGCGACTTCGGGTCGATGAAGAGCGCGGTGCCCATGCCGACGGCGGTCGCGCCCGCGAGGATGAACTCCGCCGCATCGCGCCAGTTGCACACGCCGCCGAGCCCGACGATCGGAACGCCCGCGTCGCGCGCGACCCCGCGCCAGACATCGTGCACCATCCGCACCACGATCGGATGGATGCCGGGGCCCGAGAGGCCGCCGCGTCCGCGGGAAAGCCTGAACGCCCGCGTCTCGACATCGATCGCCATCGCGGTGAAGGTGTTCGCGACCACGAGCGCCTGCGCGCCGCCCTCGACGGCGGCGGCCGCCATGGCCACGATGTCGCCCACATTGGGCGAGAGCTTCACGACGAGCGGCTTCGCCCGCACCCGCGGCTTGACCTCGCGAAGCAGCGTCCGCAGCGCGCCCGGATGCTCGCCGAACTGAAGACCATCGGAAGTGTTCGGACACGACACATTGAGCTCGACCGCGCCGATCTCGGCGCGCGCATCGAACGCCTCGGCCACCTTCAGGTACTCCTCGGTCGAGTGTCCCGCCACCGAACCGATCAGCGCGCAAGGAAGGCCGGCGGCGCTCGGAAGCTTCTCGGCGACGAACCGATCGATGCCGACATTGGCAAGCCCGATCGCATTCAGCATGCCGGCAGGGCTGTCGATGATGCGCCACGGCGCGTTGCCCTCGCGCGGCTCGGCCGTGATCGACTTGGTGGTGACCGCGCCGATCCGCGACAGATCGAACGCATCCGCCGCCTCGCGCACATACCCGCAGGTGCCTGCCGCAAGCACGATCGGATTGCGGAGCCGTAGGCCGGCGAGCGAGACGGTCAGGTCGGGCATCGCGCGGATCGTACAGCGCGCAAAAAGAACGCGGGCCGCCCGAAAGGACGGCCCGCGCGGGATCTTGGCAAGGCCCGGGCTTACTGGCAGGCGCCCCAGGCGTTCAGCAGCGCCGAGAGATCGGCGGCGTTCGTCACGCCGTCGGCGTTCAGGTCGCCGCCCGCGCCGCCCCACGAGTTGAGCAGGGTGGAGAGGTCTGCGGCATTCACGAAGCCATCGCTGTTGAAGTCGGCAGGGCAGGCAGGCGCCTGCACGCACTCGATCGCCGACACCACGAACTCGTCGATCGCGGCCTCGGTCACCGAGTTGTTCGGGTTGTCCGACACGACGACGCGAACGCGCACGGTCGCGTTCAGCGACACGAAGCTTCCCAGGCTGTAGGTCTTCACGGCCCACGACTGGTTGGTCGCGATCTGCTCCATCAGCACCCAGTTCGTGTTGTCGTTCGACACCTCGATGCGCATCGTGTCCGCCTGCGAAGGCGTCGTGGTGATGTCATCGCAGTAGAACCACACCGCCATGCTCAGCGTCGCACCGTTCAGCCCCGTCAGGTTCATGGCGGGCGAAGTCAGCGTGACAGGTCCGCCGTCGAGGTCCTGGCTCGCCGCGGTGCCTCCGACCACGCCGATGCCGGTCTGGAAGCACGCCACGCCCGAGCCGGGCGTCGCGTCGGTCGAGGGCGACGCCTGCGCGCCGCCGTTCGCCGTTCCGACGGGAGCACCGACCGCCCACGCGCCGGCGGTGACCGAGGCATCAGCTGCGGCGGTGAAGCCTCCTGCACCCTTCTCGAAGCTCTGCGCGATGACCGTCGTCTGGCCCGTCTGCACGGGAACCGTGTAGTTCACGCTCGGCGCGCCGGACGGATCGGTGTTGAGGCCGCCATTCT
>JBJTOV010000395.1:0-3158 GCA_046074745.1 Planctomycetota bacterium
TGATGAAGCGGCTGGAGGAGCGCACGCTGCCCGTGGGGCTGTTCCAGTAGCCGCCGCGCAACACGCGATTCGGACCAAACGTCGCGGCCTCCTCGGTCCCACCCTGCGATGGGTACGGGCCGTACGCGTCCTCGCACCACTCCGACACATTGCCGTGCATGTCGTGCAAGCCCCACGGGTTCGCCTTCTTCGTCGCGACGGGATGCGGTGAGCCCCCGCTGCTGTCGATGTACCACGCCATCGACCCGAGATCGCCCGCGTACGCGCCTGTCGTCCCCGCCCTGCACGCGTACTCCCACTCCGCCTCGCTCGGCAGGCGAAGCCCGGTCGCCGCGCAGAACTGCTGGCAGTCGTTCCACGACACCTGCTCGACCGGACTCGTCGCGCCCCGGAACTTCGAAGGATTCGCGCCCATCACCTTCTGCCACACTTCCTGCGTCAGCTCCGTCTCCGAAAGGTAGAACGCCTTGCGGATCGTGCACCTGTGCTGCGTCTCGTCATCGCTTCTGCCCGCCTCCGCCGCCGGCGACCCCATTATGAACTCCCCAGGCGGACACAAGAGCATCACGATCCCCGTCTTCCTGTCGCGCACCTTCCACGGAAGCCCCGTCGCCACCATCCGAGCTCGGCCTGCCGCATCCGTGACCACCGCAGGATCAGGATCCTGCCGCAGCACCTCCGCATCCCAGTTCGTGTTCCACGCGGACTTCGGGACTTGGACGCCCGCGGGCACTCGCGCAGATGTCTCGGTCGTCGTAGCCGGCTTCGCGACGGCAACGGCTGCGCCGCACCCCGACATCTCGCCGAAGTCGGGATTGTCGCCCACGATCTGTCGGAACCGATTGATGAATTCTGCGCGCGAGACGGCGCCTGCCTCAAGCTGCGCGCGCAGCGCCTTCAGCTTGCCGCCGAAGGCCTGGCGGAACTCGTCCGGTGCGACGCCGAACTCCGCAGCCGCGCGCTCGAAGGTGAGGTTCTCCGCAAACCGCAGCGAGACCTTCCGCACCACCTCGCACTGCGTCTGATCGCACCCGTCGGTGATGCCGAGCTTCGCGACCGCCACCAGGAACCGCGCCTTGTCCTGCCTCTGCATGCGGTCCATCGCCTCGTTTTCGGGAAACAGCGCCTCGATCTCGTCGCGCAAGCCGCGCGGCACGACCTTGAGCGCTCCGTCGCGGATCTGGTCGAGCTTCAGGTTGATGCCGCCCGAGTGGCACGCGATGCAGGAGATCCCGTTGGTGATCTGACCCTTCACATCGGCGGAGTCGTCGCGGTCGAACACGATCTTCGAGGGACCGTCGTCGATGCGGGTGCCGTCCTCGGTCACCAGCAGGTAGCCCTGCAGCCCGTTGGGCAGGCTGAAGATGATCTCGCCGCCGGCGTGCGCGAACGCGAAGTCACGCTGATTCTCTGGAAGCCCCGCCAGGTTCGCGGGGCCCAGCGGATGCAGCACCAGGTTGCTGGTGCCCACCGAGTCGCCGAAGTCATAGCTCTTCCAGTAGTACGCGCCGTCCGCCATCTCATGCCGCTCGATCAGGCGGTTGTGCTGCGATACGCCCGACTGCTTGTCGCGAATGCCCGCGCGCGCGACCTGCACGCCCTCCAGGATGTTCTTGCCGACATCGACCCCGAGCATCCGCTCGAGCGCGTAGTCGGCGCCCGGCTTGCCGTCGCTGCCCGGCAGCCCAAGCAGATCGTGGTAGAGCGGCGGCCGGCTCGTCGCGAACACAAACCAGTCCGCGCGCACGATCGGTAGATCCGTGCCGATCCATCGCACGATCTCCTCTTCCTGCTTCGTGCCAAGAGTGCGCCCGTACGGATAGCGCGCGCAGATCATGCGCCACTGTCCTTCGCCGGACCAGTGGTATCGCCGATCGGCGCACAAGACCCGGCGCAGATCGACGCGTTGGACCAGGCCATTCCTGTCGATCGACTTGGGAACCACCATGCTCGGAGACCAGGACAGGCTGTTCAGCATCTTCGCGAATCCAAGCCGGGTCGCCGCGATCAGTGCGTCGGTCTCAGCCTGAAACCTCGCCTGATCCGCAGCGTCCGCGCCATCCGCCAGACGCTCGTTCCATAGATTCGCATAGGTGATGTAGCGGTAGTGGATTCGATCGCTCGATGGAATCGCGAGCAGGTCCGCGTGGACGATCTTGAGCACCGCTTCGTCGTCGACGATCGGACGAACGACCGCCGGCACCGCCGCGCCAGCCGACGAATCAGCCCGCTCGCCGATCCACGAGCGCACCAAGGCGAGTTCCGAATCCGTCAGCGGATCGTCGCCCTTCGGCATCTGCGGGGTCTGCGCTCCCGACAGGTACTGGTAGAGCAGCGAGTTCGCCGGGTCGAAGCGCTTCACATACTTCGGGTTCCGAAGCAGCTCGTCGACCAGCTCGACGCCCTTGAAGCCGCCCTTCGGCTTCGCCTCCTCGCTTCCATGGCAGTCGAGGCACTTCTGACGGAACAGCTCCTCGACGCGCGCTGCGACATCCGATGACTGAGCGGCGACCAGCGGCGCCATCGCGAGCGCGGCGCATCCGACCAGCAACCGGAGAGAACGGGCAAAGGGTCCACTGTCCTGCATGCGACAATCGTAAACGGTCCGAAGTTCGATTGGAAGCCTTGCCGCGGCAGGACGCCCTGCCCCCGCGGCTTCGCGGCCGGGCGGGATCAGGGGGCCGGCGCAGACCCATGCACTTCACAAATCCGACCACACCGCCGCATGCGGCACCGCCATCAGCGTCGGATCGAACCGGACGGTCTCGGCTCCGTCATGCAGCACGACGCCGCGGACGAAGTTCTTGCCCGCGAGCTCGCGCAGTGCCCGAAGCCCGCGAAACGCATCGGCTCCGACGGTCCGCGACGACTTGATCTCGATCCCGACGATCCGGCCCGCGCGATCCTCGAGCACGAGGTCGACTTCGGCGCCCGCAGACGAGCGGAAGTGATGGATCGCCGGCTTGACGCGGCTCCACCCCCGCTGCTTCAGGATCTCCATAGCGATGAAGTTCTCGAGCATCGCGCCACGCGCGGGGCCGTCGTCGGCCAGTCGATCGGCACTTGCGCCGACGAGGTAGCAGGCAAGCCCGCTGTCCGCGATGAAGACCTTCGCGCTCTTCGCGAGGCGCGTCGACCGGTTCGTCGACCATGCCGGG
>JBJTOV010000396.1:0-7098 GCA_046074745.1 Planctomycetota bacterium
TTTCGGGGAGAACGAGATATCTCTGGGTATGATTAGACTTTAACTCCTCCCCACAGGTCATGCCAGAACTTTTCAACGTTCACGGCTTCGGTCCTCCAGGAGGCATTACCCTCCCTTCAACCTGCCCATGGGTAGATCACCCAGTTTCGCGCCTACCCCACACGACTACACGCCCTTTTAAGACTCGGTTTCCCTTCGGCTGCGCCAGGGTATGGCTTAGCCTTGCCGTGTAGAGTAGCTCGCCAGATCATTATGCAAAAGGCACGCTGCGACCCTTGCGGGCTGCAACCGCTGTGTAAGCATGTGATTTCAGGTTCTTTGAACTCCCCTTATCGGGGTTCTTTTCATCATTCAGTCGCCTTACTGGTTCACTATCGGTCGTCAAGTAGTACTTAGCCTTGGAGGGTGGTCCCCCCATGTTCAAGCCGGATTTCACGAGTCCGACTCTACTCTAGGGCTGGCCAGCTTCTCATCTACAGGACCATCACCTTCTTTGGTCGGCCTTTCCAGGCCGTTCGGTGAGACTGCTGGTTTATCCGCGTTCGCTCGGCGCTACTAACGGAGTATCGGTTGATATCCTTTCCTCTCGCTACTAAGATGTTTCAGTTCACGAGGTTCGCTTTCATATCTTATGCATTCGGATATGAATGACCCATACGGGCCGGGTTGCCCCATTCGGAAATCCCAGGATCACGGCTTGGTTACCAGCTCCCCTAGGCTTATCGCAGGTTCCTACGTCCTTCATCGCCTCTTGACGCCAAGACATCCATCACATGCCCTTCATGACTTGATCGCGTCTACCGAGCGCCGTGCGATCCATCGCTGGTCGCCGGGTCGGTGACGGTCACGGCCGGCCAACGCATCACGCGTTGCCGGACCGGCATTCGAATCTGAAGTTCAGGCTTCGAATACAGTCGCCTTCGCTGCTCGTATCTCGGTGCGATTTCACTGCTCGCAGCCGTTTTCCCGCGGAAACCGCGGTCGACGGATGCAGCAGCATCGCGACACATTTGCTTGCTTGCCTCACTTGTCAAAGACCGTTCCGAACGCGGAGCACGCTGTGCGTGGCCCGAGTGCGGAGGGGCAAGGATAGCGATCTTCGGATTGCTGTCAATGCCCTTGAACGCGTGGACGCGGATTTTCTGTCGGGAGGCACAATCATGGCTCCCGACATGCGAAACTGCATCGTTATTGGGCACTGATAAGGGGATTCATGCCTCTCGCAGGGCCGAGAAACACGACACCCTCGGCTGAGCCGAGGGTGTCAATGAGTTTTCCACAATCTGCCCTTCCGACGCGCCGCTCAGCCGCGCGGACCGTAGTTCGGATCCTTCGGATCCCCCGAGCGGGGAGCATCGGGAGTTCCGCCAGCGGCGCCATCGGTCTTGCCCGCGTCCTTCGGCGCTGCGGCGTCGTCCTTTCCGAGCGCGATCTCGTCCTCGAAGGCGATGCGCAGCGGATCCATGATGTCGGTTCGCGGAACACGAACCTCATACCGCTCGCCGGTCGAGGACTGCACCACGGCGATCGCGACGGGACGACGGTCGACGCCGCCTCGATCGCTCGCAGGGTCGGCAAGCACATCAACGAGGTAGTAGCCGGTCGAGAAATCGACGGGACCGTCCGCCGCGCGCGCGCCGATCGCGTCGCCAGGCTGCACGGTGAAGCGCTCCTGATGGCGCTTTCCGTCGAAGTAGCGGAAGACTTCCACGGTGGCCTGGCCCACTCCGAGACGCCCCTCCCCCGCCGATGCGTCGACGACGAAGAACGCGACGGGGGGCGAGACCTCGAAGGGCTCGCTCCAGCCCGACACCTTCGTGTCGAGCGTGAAGTCGTTGCCGAGCGACTTCTGGTCGCTGACGAGCAGGCTTCCGTTGGTGAAGAACGGGTTGTAGGTCTTGACCACGCAGCGATAGCGGTAGGTCTGCGCGGGCTGCACGCCGATGTCGTGCCCCCACACCACGATGCTGTCGGCCTTCGCGAGGTCCGACGACGCCGCGACCGACGCCTTCTCCTGCTCGAGCTTCTGGCCAAGATCCTCGAGCTTCTTCGAGAGCAGCGCCTCGGTGGACGCGGCCTTCTTCCGAAGCTCCTTCAGGCCCTTGGTCATGCGGATGCGCTTCTCCTTGGTGGCCTCGTCGCGCGGGTTCGCGCCTCCGCCCGTGTTCTTGCCACCGCTCATGCCGCCGCCGCTGAGGCCGCCGCCCGGCGGACGACCGCCGCCACCGCCGCCGCCTGAGGATCCGCCGCCCTGGTTCTGGCGCTCCTCCTCCTTCTGGCGCTGCTCTTCCTTCTTCTTGTCTTCCTTCGATGTGTCCTCGAGCGGGCCGCCGAGTTCCTTGAGCTCCTCCTCGAGGCGGTTCGCATTCTCGGTCTGGATCGCGAGCTGGCGCCGCAGCCGACGCACATCGGGATCCTCACCCGCAGCCGCGCCGTCCTCGGCCAGCATCAGTCCCGAGCTGAAGTTGCCGCACTTGGTGGGCAGGAAGTCGGGCTGGATGATCTGGAGCTGGTTGGTCTTCTCGGCGAGGAAGGTAAACGCACCGTCGCGAAGGCCCGCGTCGGCTCCCTTCGCGATCTCCGGACGGAACGAGAACGCGCCCGGAAGCGCATCCACCTGGGTTCGGTCGCCCCACGCCCCGCCGTCGAGCTTGCGCTCGCGCTCGAACGAGACATCGATGACGAACAGCGTGCCGCGGTACCAGATCTTGGGAACCTGAGCGCCGTCACGCGTCGCCTCGAGCTCGCGCCGGATCTGGCCGACATCGACCACGGCGCTCGGCACGGCCCAGGTGATGTCGAGCGGCATGCTCGGCGTGGAGAAGCGCGCCTTGAGCGCGTCGTGCTGCCCGACATACGACGCGTCGAGCGTGTCCGAGACCTGGCGCGTGTCGCGCATCGCGACCGCTGCGAACTGCGGAACATGGAACATCTGCCCGCCCGCCGCGCCGTCGGACTGGAGAACCGATGCGAGGCGCGGCTCGATGGTCGGCAGGGTGCCTGAGGGCGAGAGGCTCTTCGCGACCGCGGCGTCGTAGAGCGGCGCAGACGGCTTGACCTTGTCTCCGAGCTGGGTGGCGAGCGGCGCCTGTTGCCCACTCATCTTCGAGCTGAGGATGCGCGTCTTGTCGGCGAGGGCCGCGTCGATGTCGCCCGGAGCGACGGATGCGCCGTCGAGCTTCACGGAGTTCGGCGAGCCAAGGAACTGCCACGCGACGACGCTGAAGAAGACGGCGCCGGCCACGCCGAGGACGATCTTCTCGACATGCTGCTCGATGAACGGAATGCCCTTGTTCTTCATGCTGAGTTCCAGATGTTGGTCCGCGTGGCCTGATGCCGCGCGTGGGTTTCGTGAAGTGTTTGTTCCTGCCTAGCCCGAGCGCGGGAGGCCCGCGTCCGCTACATGCCCTGCGCGGCGTCACCCTCGGGGGTTGCCGCCGACTCGGTCTGCGAGGTGATGCCGAGCGCGGTGCGCACGGCTCCCGGCATGAGCTCGGCCGTCCAGTCGCGAAGCCAGATCGACTCGACGGTCGCCGTGACCTGGCTGACGGGCGCCGCGCCGTACAGGTAGCCGTCGCGCGCCGCGCTGAACGCGTCGGCGGGTGCGAGCCGCACATTGGTGACCGTCATGAAGTTCTGGCGCGCGAGCGCGTCGAGGATGACGGGCAGCTGCGCGGTCTCCGCGACGAACACCACCTCGGCGAGGCGCACATCGTAGACGCCGTTGCTCACGCGGCCGGTGAACCGCTTCGTGAAGTCGCGGGCGGCGTCCTGCTTGGGATCGACCACGGGCTTCCCGAGCACAGGTGCCGCGCCCGTCGCGACGGCCGGGGCAGGAGCAGCCGCCGCCGGGTCGCTTCCGTCGGCGGGCGGTGCGGCCTCGGCCGAGCCGTCGACGGGAGCCTCGCCGCCCATCGCCGCGGCCTCGCCGCCCGCGGCGGGAGCCGAGGACTTCTCCATCGGCAGCACCGAGAGCGAGATCAGCCGCTTGACGGGCGCCTGCAGCACCGACGCCGCGCCGCTGTTCGCAGTCTCGAAGGCGCCGACCACATCGCGGGCGACCCAGAACTTCCACTGCATGTCGAAGAGCGCCGCGTCCTGCTTGGCGCGGTCGGCCTCCTTCGCGTAGAGCGGCCGGACCGAGGCTTCGGTCGGGATCTCGAACGCGCCCTCGGTGGCGTAGAACGAGAGCTTCTTCGCCTGCTCGGCGTACTCGCCGATGCGCGCCTTGGCGAGGAACGACTCGAGGCTCTTGACCTCGTCGGCGGTGAGCTTCTCGCGGGTCTCCTTCTTCAGGTCGCCCTGGATGAAGCGGCGCTCCGCGTTCTCGAGCGCCTTGGCGACATCGACATCGACGGGCGGCTGGCCCGCGCGCGCGTCGGCGAGCAGCTTGGTGTACGCCGCCTGCAACGACTTCAGGAAGTCGAAGCGCACGGTGTTGGCCTTGCGTCCGTCGTAGTTCGGGAACGACGAGGCGGCCATGATCGGCTTGTGCCTGCGGTTGCGCTCGAGCGCCTTCGCGTAGACGCCCGAGGCGTCCTTCGAGATGCCCTCGATGATGACGCCGTACTGCGCGACGATCTCGTCGTTCGGGAAGCCCTCGAGCTCCACCGTCTCGCCGCCGGGCAGCGAGAGCGACACCGACGCGTTGGCCGCGCTGGCGATCTCGGCGTAGGTCTTGGCACGCGCCTCGGCCTCGGTCTTGACGCCCGATCCGAACATGTCGGAGACGAAGTAGGCGGCCACGGGGACGACGACCACGAGCGCCATGAACACCACGCTGACGGTGTTCGACTTCGCCCACGCGACGACCGACTCGAGCTGCTTGGGAACCTGAACCGCCATCACATGCCCTCCGCGGCGGGAGCCGCCGACTGGACTTCACCCTTCAGCTTGACCACGAAGGTCACCTTGCCCACATACACCGTGCTGTCGGGCGGATAGAGCGACGGGCGCGCGGGAAGCGGCGCCGTCTTCTCGAGATCCACCTTCGACTCGGACTGCTGCTGCGAACCGCGCTGGAATCCGCCCGAACCGCCGTCGCGCGGACCGTAGGCAGGGTCGCCTGCGTCGCCGCCTGCGGTGAATCCCGCGCCACCCGAGCCCGCGCCGCCGAGCAGGCCGCCCGGGCGGCTGATCTGCGTGCTGCCCGAGGGCTGCCGCTTGCCGGTCACGCCGCCGAAGGAGCTGCCCGCGCCGCCGCCGCCACCCGAGGTGAACGACTCGAAGGGCTTGTCCTCGTCGCCGCCTGCGGCGGCACCCGCTGCGGCGCCGCCCGCGCTCGAGCTCGAGCCCGACGCGCTGGCGAGCGCGCCGTCGGCGCCGACCTTCATGGCGGTGAGCGCGTTGTTGTTGCCGCTGACCTTGACGATCTCGTACGGCGCGGCGTCGCGCTTCGCGTTCGACTCGAGCCAGCGGCACACCGTCTCGTCGAGGTGCGCGTTCGAATCCTCGGCCATGAACTCGACATTCATGGTGATCTCGATGGTGCGGGAGCCGCCGTCGAGCTTGTAGGCGCCCGACAGGTCGCGCAGCACGGTCTGCGTGCGCGGACCGCCCGCGACGAGCTTCGAGAGGTCGTCGCCGACCATCGCGTCGTCGTTGGCGGCGCGGATCGCGCTCGCGGCGTCGTGCAGGATGAACGGCCAGACCTCGCGGTCCTCGAGCAGTCCGAGCACATTCTTCGAGAGGCTGCCGACATCGGCGGACTGCCCCGAGAGCCGCTCCTGCTGGCCCTTCGCCGAGGCGAGCACGGCCTTCGACGCGTTGAGCTGCTCGACCGAGCCGAGCGCGCCGCGATCCATGATGCCGCGCGCGAACATGAGTCCGCCCGAGGCGCAGGCGATCGCGGCCGCCGCGGCGAACCACCGCGTCTTGCGCGACCACACCTGCTGGCGCATGCTCGCGAGCGGAAGCAGGTTGACATCGATCGTGGCCTTGCCGAGGCCCTGGAGCGCGAGGCCGTACGCGGTGGCGAAGTTCACGGTGTGCGAGGCGAAGTCGGCGGCCTCGGGGCCTTCGACCGCGAGCTTGGCGAACCTGTCGAGCCGCTCGACCTCGAGGCCGAGCTGCATGCCGAGGAACTTGCGGAGGCCGGGGATCTTGAGCGTCGAGCCCATGCCCACGACATTCTTCAACTTGACGCCGCGATTCTGTCCTTCATAGAAGGTCAGCGACTTCTGGACATCGCCGAGAAGGTCGCCGAACACGGGCCGCATGGCCTGCATGATCTGCTTGGCGTACTTGCTGGTGGCGCTCTCCTGCTTGAGGGCGTCGGCCTTGCGGTAGCTGAGCTGGAAGGACTCGGCGATCGCCTCGGTGAAGTTGTGCCCGCCCAGCGGGAAACTGCGCATCCAGCAGCGGGTTCCGTGCGCGACGACGAGGTCGGTCGAGGCGGTGCCGATGTCGAGGAACACGAACGGCTCGGACTGCGAGGCGATGTCGCGGTCGAAGGCGAGCGCGTTGTAGAGCGCGATCGGACCGAGGGTGACGGCGCGCGGCTCGATGCCGAGCTTCTCGCTGACCAGCGAGAGGAATTCCTTCAACGGTTCCTGTTGAATCGCGAAGATTCCGACCTCCACCTCGGGCGAATCCTCGCTCTCGAAGGTGTGGTAGTCCCACTCGACATCCTCGAGCGGGAACGGGATCTGCTGCCCCGCCTCGAACTTGACGATGTTCGGGATCTCCTTCGGCCCGACGGGCGGGAGCTTGGCGAAGCGCGCGAAACCGCGGTTTCCGCCCCAGCTGTAGTTGACCACGATGTTCTGGCCCGCGAGCTGCTTCTGCGTGGCGAGCTGCGACAGCGACATCTCGAGGATGTTCGAGGCACCCGCCGCGGCACCATCGTCGCCGCCGCTCTCGAGGCCGGGCGTCGTGAGGACCTGCAGGTGGGGAATGACGACGAAGTCGCGGACTCGGACCGAGTCGCCGTCGCGCTCGAGCTGGATGGCCTTGATGGCGTGCTGGCCGATCTCGATGCCCCAGGCGGTGTTCGACGATGCCATATGGTGTCTGTCTCCGTGGTTCGGGCGGTCCCGCGGTTGCGGGGCGCGGATGATAACGGGGCCGCGGGTTTCGGTCGGGGCCGAAGCGCGCGGG
>JBJTOV010000397.1:0-3539 GCA_046074745.1 Planctomycetota bacterium
GTTCGCCGAACTCGCGTTCGGCCAGGTCGGCCTCGACTACCGCGACTTCATCGAGATCGATCCGCGCTACTTCCGCCCCGCCGAGGTCGAGCAGCTGCTCGGCGACATGACCAAGGCGAAGACCAAGCTCAACTGGGTTCCCAAGACCTCGGTCGAGGAGCTGGCGCGCATGATGGTCGAGCACGACCTCGAGATGGCGATGCGCGAGAAGACGCTGCGCGACGCAGGCCACGCGGTGTCGTCGGGCGCATCGCACCAGTAGCGCGACCGTCGCAGACCCACCGGGCGGCCGCCCGGTCGCCGTGGTTCCCTGAATCGCGCGCACGAATCCGCCGATCACCCGCGGGGGCTATGCTCAAGCCGTCGCGGAGTCCCGCCGCGCGGCCCTGGAGAATTCCGTGCGCCAGTTCCATGTGTTCCGACTGGTCCGATCCGCGGCGCTCGCGAGCGCAGCGCTGTTCGCCGTGTCTTTCGCCGGGTCTTTCGCATCGCCCGCCGATGCCTCGCCGCAGACGGCGCTTGCTCCGACGACTTCCCGCACCGCATCGTCAGCGCCCCTTCCGGGGCCGACCGTGCAATGCACCGTCGAGAAGACGCGCTCGGGCTGGCGCGCGCGCATGGCCGACGGCCGGCTGCTCTTCGACCGCTGGAACCCCGTGGTCTCCGCCTCGGGCGGGCGGCTCGCGCCGTCCTCGGTCAAGGTGTCGCCCGTCACCAACGGCGTCTCGGTCGAATACACCTTCACCAACGCCTCGGCCGCGCCCATGGCGCCGATGGACCTCGAGCTCCCGATCCTTCAGGTGATCTCGTCGCCGCGCATCATGGACGCGTCGTTTCTGGGTGAGGCACGCCCGATCCCAACCACGCCTACCCCGTGGATCGGCGGCGTGTATCCGCGCGACCTCTACAGCCCCGTGACCGCCATGACCTGGACGGGTGGCGCGGTCGGCATCTCGCTGATCTATCCGATCCTTGACTACCGCCACGATGCCGCGGTCGTGATCCGCAACGCCGGCTCGGGCCAGTGGAAGCCGATCATCGGCCTCACCAACGCCAGCGTCGGCGACCACTGGTCGACGGTGCTCAAGTACCAGGCGTCGGTTCCGCCGGGCGGCCAGCGCGTCTATCGCGTCGAGATCCGCGCCACGACCGGCCGCGGCTGGCTCGAGACGCTCGAGCCCTACCGCCAGCACTTCCAGCGCACCTACGGATCGGTGCGCTATGTGCGCGACGGCCGCAACATCGCCGCCGTTCAGACGGCGATGGGCGAGTTCCAGACCTCGGCGAATCCCGACGGCTGGGCCTCCGAAGCCGGGCGCCCCGACACCGAGGGATACGGCTCGATCGCGAGCCTGATGCGCCAGGGCCTGCTCAAGGCCGACCGCGTCCTGCTGTGGTCGCCGACAGGCCTCCACCGCACGAACAAGGAACGCAACTACCCGTTCAAGTTCGTCAGCCGCTGGTTCGAGCCTGGCGCCCCCGCATCGATGCGCAACGCGCCTGCGACGCTCGCGACCGTCACCACGCGGCCCACCCAGCGATGGGGCCTCTGGTGGGGCCACGCGGCCGAGGTCCAGTCGTCGTGGGACTCGGCCTCGTTCTCGCCGATCTCGATGTCTGACGAGAGCACGCTCAAGCTCGCGAAGCGCGAACTGAACCTCGCGGTCTCGACGGGCGCCCGCATCATCGGCCTCGACGCCTTCACCCACCACCATGCGCCCGTGTGGGAACTGCACCCGTGGCTCAAGCAGATGACCTCCGAGAACCCCGGGGTCGCGTTCTGCACCGAGGGCCGCAACCCCGACATCATGCACGCGCTCGCCCCGACCTGGGTCGACGCGTTCGGCACCAACAAGTACCAGCCCACCAGCGGGCCGCTCATCGCGTCGCGGTTCGTGCTGGCCGACTGGCTGCTCCCGGGCCATGAGACCTGGGCGGGCGTGATGTGGAACCGCTCCGACCGCACCGAGCTCCAGACCGAGGTCGGCGGCGCCTCCCGCCGCGCCGAGATCGATCGGCTCCGTCTGCTCGGTTTCGTTCCCGTCCTGTTCGGGGACTGACCGATATACGAGTCCCGATGGTCTTCCTGACGGTCTTCCTTCTCCTCAGCCTTTCGGCCGTGATCGTGACGATCATGGTCCGCGACTCGCTGCGCGGGCAGGTCGAGATCTTCAGCGCGCGCAACACCTTCCTGTTCGGCATCCTGCTCTTCCAGTCGGTCAGCGCCAGCATCAGCCTGCTGGCCGACGACTACGGGCAGGTCTACCTGCAGTCGGCGGGCATCACCAGCCTGGTGTTCACGGGGCTGCTGACGCTCTTCCTGATCGTCTTCCTCTACTCGTACTCGAAAGGTCCGTGGGTGGTGCGCTGGGCGCAGCGCGACACGACCACCCACGACGCCACCGACGGCGGTCTTCTGCTCTGCGCGTTCGCGGCGATCGGCGCGGGCCTGCTGTTCCGATTCGTGATCGGACCGATCCCGATCATCGGCGTGCTTACCCAGCAGTTCGCCGCGGGCAGCTTCGCGGTCGCCTGCGGCCTTGCGGGCTGGGCGTGGGGGCGTCGGCCCGCGAACTTCGCCATCGTCGCGGCCGCCGTGTTCGTGCTCGTCGTCTGCATCGCGTCGCTGCTTGCCTACACCTTCGGGCGCCGCGAGGTGCTCGGCGTGCTGCTCACCTTCGTGTGGGCGCTGTTCTACGCGCGCTGGCGCTATAGCGGCGCGTCGCTCCTGCTCGCGCGCACCATCGTGTTCGGGTCGATCGGCTTCGTGTTCCTCATCCTGTTCACCGCCGCCCGCCGCGGCGACGAAACGCAGCGCACGGCCGCCGAGTACTTCGTCGCGTTCACGCAGGTGACGGGCGCGGAGGTCGCCGAGAGCGCCTTCGCGCTCACGAACGGCCAGCAGGCAGGTTCGAACAGCATGTGGCTGATCGAGACGCATCCGAAGGACTTCCCGTACGACACGCTGCATAGCCTCGGCTACTACGCCACGCAGCCCGTGCCTCGCGCCATCTGGGAAGACAAGTACGAGCCGCTCGGACGCACCATGGTGCAGGATGCGCGCATCGCGCGCGTCGCCGAGGAGTACTCGGTCGGCCCCGGCATCGTGGGCCACATCGTGAACGACAATCCGTGGATCGCACTGCCGCTCTACGCGGTGCTGCTCGGGCTGACGCTTCGCTTCATCGATCAGCGCGTGCAGAAGTGCGTCGACGATCCGTTCATCGTCGTTCCGCTCGGCGCGGGTCTCGCGCAAGTGCTCGGCATGCCGCGCGGAGAGCTCGGCCTGTTCGCATTCCAGCTCACGACCGCGATCATCGGCGGATGGGCGGTGCTGCGCATCGTCGGTCCACTGGTCTGGTGGCGGATCGAACCGCAGCCCGAGGGCGGTGACGAGGACGACGACGGGGACGGATGCGAGGACGGATTCGCGGACGCGGAAGCGGGCGAAGATTCCGGCCATGATTCCGGCCATGTTTCCGGCCATGTTTCCGGCAGGGAGCGCGGCCAGAGCAGCAACGACCTCCGCCCGCACGCGC
>JBJTOV010000398.1:0-23795 GCA_046074745.1 Planctomycetota bacterium
GCACTGCACGGCACGTGCCAGGCACGGTCGGGAAGGCACGGTGAGGAGTCGGGCAGGCCCCGCCCATCGGCGAGAATCCACCCGCGCTCAGCCACGCGTCGCCGAGATCCAGCCGCCCCCGATGATCCGTTCCTCGCCGTCGTAGCACACCACCGCCTGGCCCTCGGCCACGCCCGGCTCCGTGCGCTCGAACTCGATTTCAAGCGTCGTCTCGGCCCCGACGCCATCGACCCGCACCCTTGCGGGAATCGGCGCCCCGTGCGCCCGCACCTGCGCCGTGCACGCGATCTCCGCGTGGCCCCGACTTCCGTACCACACGCCCTCGCGCGCCGAAACCGCCCGCACCTCGAGCGACTCGCGCGGCCCGACCACGATCGCGTTCCGCGACGCGTCCTTGCGGATCACATAGAGCGGCAGCGTCGCGGGAACGCGGATTCCCTTCCGCTGGCCGACCGTGAAGTGCTGGTGCCCCGCATGTCGCCCGAGCTCGCGGCCGTGCTCGTCCTCGATCGCGCCCTCCGCGAACCGCGCGGGATCGCGCCGCTCGAGGAACGCCGCGTAGTCGTCGGGCACGAAGCAGATCTCCTGCGAATCGGGCTTGTCCGACACGGGCAGCGCGAAGTCGCGCGCGAGCGCGCGCACCGCGTGCTTCTCCATGCCGCCGATCGGCAGCATCATGCGCGCAAGCGCCTCCTCGCCCACGCCGAAGAGCACATACGACTGGTCCTTCGCGCGGTCGAGCCCGCGCTGGATGCGCGGGGCGCCGCCGTCGCGGGCGATCCTCGCGTAGTGCCCCGTCGCCACCGCGTCGCAGCCGAGCTGCTCTGCGTACTGCCGCAGCTTGCCGAACTTCAGCCAGTCGTTGCAGCGCACGCAGGGGTTCGGCGTGCGGCCAGCGTGGTATTCGCGCTCGAAGTACGAGATGATCCGCCCGAAGTCGTTGCGGAAGTTCACCACATAGAACGGAATGCCAAGCCGCGCCGCGACCAGCCGCGCGTCGGCCGCGTCGTTGATCGAGCAGCAGCCCTGGTGCCCGATCCGCGCGGGGCCCGCAGCGCAGGCCGCGCCCTCGCGCGGAGTCTCGAGCTCCTCGCCCGGGCTTCCGAGCCGCATGAAGCAGCCGACCACCTCGTGGCCCTCGCGCTGCAGGAGCGCGGCGGCCACCGAGCTGTCGACGCCGCCCGACATGGCAAGAAGCACCTTCACGCTCGGAGTGTACGGCCGCGGAGCCGCAGGTCGTCGCCCGTCACGCCACCGTCACATCGCGGCAGAGGTACACATCCTGGATCGCGTGCAGCAGCTGCACGCCCTCGGCGTAGGGCTTCTGGAACGCCTTGCGCCCCGAGATCAGGCCCATGCCGCCCGCGCGCTTGTTGATCACGGCGGTCTTCACGGCCTCGGCCATGTCGTTCGCGCCGCTCGCACCGCCCGAGTTGATCAGGCCCGCGCGCCCCGCGTAGCAGTTCAGCACCTGGTAGCGGCAGAGGTCGATCGGATGGTCGCTGCACAGGTCGCTGTACATGCGCTTGTCGAGCTTGCCGTAGCTCGAGTCGCCCGTGTTCAGCGCGGCGAATCCGCCGTTCAGCTCGGGCAGCTTCTGCTTGATGATGTCCGCCTTGATCGTGACGCCAAGATGGTTCGCCTGACCCGTCAGGTCGGCCGAGACATGGAAGTCCTTGCCGCCCGACTTGAACGCGTTGTTCCTGATGTAGCACCACAGCACCGTCGCCATGCCGAGCGAATGCGCCTCCTCGAAGGCGCGGGCTACCTCGACGATCTGCCGCGTCGACTGGTCGCTGCCGAAGTAGATGGTCGCGCCCACGGCCACGGCGCCGAGGTTCCACGCCTCGCGCACCGAGCCGAACATGACCTGGTCGAACTTGTTCGGGTAGGTCATCAGCTCGTTGTGGTTGATCTTCACCATGAACGGGATGCGGTGCGCGTACCTGCGCGACACGCCCGCCAGCACGCCGAAGGTCGTGGCGACCGCGTTGCAGCCGCCGTCGATCGCCAGCTTCACGATGTTCTCGCCGTCGAAGTAGATCGGGTTCTTCGCGAAGCTCGCGCCCGCCGAGTGCTCGATGCCCTGGTCGACGGGAAGGATCGACAGATAGCCCGTGTTCGCGAGCCGCCCGTGCCCGAACATCGCCTGCAGGCTGCGCAGGACCTGCGGGCTGCGGTCGCTCGGGCCGTACGACGCGTCGACATACGCGGGCGACGGCAGCAGCAGCGACTCCTTCGCGACCTTCGCCTTGTGGGTGAGGAGCGAATCGGCGTCTGCGCCGAGCAGCGACTGGATGGTGGCGAAGCTGGACATGCGCGGGAATGTAGCAAGTCCGCGCAGCGCGAAATCACGGCGAATCGCCGCGGATCAGGCCGACGCCAGCTTGCGCGCGGGCTTCGCGGCCGCGTCGGCCTCGCCCTGGCGGCGGATCTCCTCCGCCGCGGCGAACTCCTCGCCGAAACGCACGAGCCGCAGCGAGTTCGCGATCACGAAGATGTACGCGGCCGCCTGGTAGAACGGCGTGACCCAGATGTACAGCCGGCCCGTCGCCGCGAGCGCGAGGCCCACGATCGCAAGCAGGATCGCCACCGTGATGTTGAGCGCGATCACCGACTTCGCCTTGCGGGCGATCTCGAGCAGGAACGGCACCGTGCGCAGGTCGTCGTTCATCAGGGCCACGCCCGCGCTGTTCGTCGCGATGTCGGAGCCCGAAAGGCCCATGGCCACGCCGACATCGGCCGACGCGAGGATCGGACCGTCGTTGATTCCGTCGCCCACGACGAGCGTGCGGTGGCCCTTGCGGATCAGGTACTTGAGCTCCTCGTGCTTCTCCTCGGGCAGGCACTCGGCCTCGATCGAGTCGACGCCGACGGCCTGTCCGACGCGCGTGGCCACGGCGAGCCTGTCGCCCGTGAAGATGGCCACGCGGCGCACGCCGAGCTCGCGCAGCTTCGACACGACCTCGCTCGCGTTGCGGCGCAGCTTGTCCTCGAGGCCGACCGCGCCGAGGTAGCGCCCGCCCGCCATCACATGCACGCCCGACATGCCCTCGATCTTCTCCTCGACGGCCTTCACGGCCGCCGCGGCGGAGGGGTTGAGCTCCACGATCCACGCGCCGCGGCCCGCGACGATCTCGGTTCCCTCGACCACGGCCGACACGCCGCGCCCGTGCAGCTCGCGGTACGAGGCCACGGCCTTCGGCACGATGCGCGCGCGCTCGGCGGTCTCGAGGATCGACTTCGCGAGCGGGTGGTTCGAGCTCTGCTCGGCATCGGCAGCCGCCTGCAGCAGCGCGGCGCCCTCGACGCCCTCGGCGGGCGCAAGGCGGCTCACCGCGAACTTGCCCGTCGTCAGCGTGCCGGTCTTGTCCATCACCACCGTGTCGATGTCGGCGGCGCTCTCGAGCGTGCGGGTCTGCTTGATCATCACGCCGAGCCGCGCGGCCGCCGCGAACGCCGCGACCATCGCCGTCGGATACGCGATCAGGAGCGCGCCCGGGCAGGTGACCACGAGCACGGTGATCGCGCGCTCGGCCGCCACCGACTTCGCGTCGGGCGAGCCCGACTTCGCGGTGAAGAACCACACGATCAGCGCCACCATCAGGACGACCGGCACATAGTACGCCGCGATGCGCTCGATCAGCTCCTGCTTGCGGCCCTTCGCGCCCTCGGCCTCGCGGATCAGCTTCTCGACCTTGCCGATCGTGGTCTCGCCCTTCACGGCGGTGACCTCGATGTCGATCTGGCCCGTCAGGTTGGTCGTGCCCGCGTACACCGCGGTGCCGGGCTGCACCTCGATCGGCACGGCTTCGCCCGTCAGCGACGCCTGGTTGATGCTCGAGGTTCCCGCGCGCACCGTGCCGTCGGCGGGCAGGTTCTCGCCGGGCCTGACGCGCACCACCGAGCCCTTGGCGAGCGCCGAGAGCGGCACCTCGCGCTCGGCGCCCGACGGGTCGACAAGGCGGGCGATGTCGGGCGTGAGCTCGATCAGCTCGCGGATCGCGCGCTGCGCGCCCCACGCGGTGCGCGACAGCACCAGCTCGCTGAACCACAGGAAGAACGCCAGGAAGCCCGCCGCGAGGTAGAGCTCGTTCGCGATCGCCGCGAACACCGCCAGGCTCGCCAGGCTGTCGCTCGACGCGCGGCCCTCGCGCAGCTCCTCGAAGGCGCCCTTGGCCAGAGGAAACACCAGCACCAGCGCGCCCGCAAGCGCGGGGATGTTGGCCACGCTCGCCTCGATGTCGAACAGGCGCGACACCCACGCGGCCAGCAGCAGCACGCCGCCGAAGAGCGCCACGAAGAGCTGGCGCTCGAGCCGCTCGGCGCCGCCCGCGTCGTCCTGGGCGTTGTTGATCGACTGTCCGGCGGTTGAGGTGGAGAGCGTCGTCATGGCAGGCTCGGAGTACGGCAGCGTAGCACGGAGGTTCGGCCCCCGCGCCGCGCCGCGGGCGCACCGTCAGGGGCCGTTCCGCGGGATCGGCGGCCCGCGGTCCGTTATCCTGCGCGCATGCAGCACGAGGAGCGCATCGTCATCGTCGGCGACGGGCAGATGGCCCTCGTCCTGGCCGATGTGGTGGCCTACCGAGGCGCGCGCGTCTCGATGCTGTCGCCCTTTCCCGAGGTCGCGCGCGAACTCTCCTCAACGCGCCGCAGCCCGCGGCTTCCGGGTTTCGTGCTTCCCGACGCCGTCGAGGTCACCGCGGACGCGCAATGCCTGCGCGGCGCCACGATGGTGGTGTGCGCGATCCCCACCCAGCACATCCGCGCCACCTTCGCGCGGGTCGCGTCGCACCTCGCGCCGGGCACGCCCGTCGTCAGCGTGGCGAAGGGCATCGAGGCGGACACCTTCCGCCTGCCCGCCGAGATCCTGCAGGAAGCGGTCGAGCCGGGACTGTCGGTGGTCGCGCTCAGCGGCCCGACCATCGCGGCCGAGCTGGCGCGGCGCCTTCCCGCGCTGCTCGTGGCCGCGAGCGCGGAGCCGCTGCTCGCCGCCCGCGTGCAGGCGGCCTTCACCTCGCCCTGGACCAAGGTCTACCAGTCGCCCGACCTCGTGGGAGTCGAGCTCGCGGGCGCCTGCAAGAATGTCATCGCGATCGCCGCGGGCGTGTGCGACGGCCTCGCCCTCGGCACCAACGCGAAGAGCGCGCTGCTCGCGCGCGGCCTGGCCGAGATCGCGCGCATCGGCGTGGCGCTCGGCGGAAAGGTCGAGACATTCTTCGGCATCGCGGGCGCAGGCGACCTCGCCACCACATGCTTCGCGCCCGAGGGCAGGAACCGCAGCTTCGGCGAGCGGCTCGGCCGCGGCGAATCGGTCGAGAAGTCGCTCGGCGCCACGCTGTCGGTGGTCGAGGGCGTGCCGACCTCGCGCGCGCTCGTGGCGCTTGCGCGCGAACGCTCGGTCGAGATCCCCATCTGCGAGGCGGTCGAGTCGATGGTGTTCCACGGCCTTGCGCCGCGCGAGGCGCTGTCGCAGCTCATGAGCCGCCCGAGCACCACCGAGCGCATCGCCTAGCGGCGGCGGTCCCGGCCGCCTTTCGCCGCGGCCGCGCTACTCATCCTCGCCGAAGCGCGACTCGACCAGCTTCACGAGCGCCGCGATCGCGTCGTCTTCGTCGGTGCCGTCGGCGGTGATCTCGATCACCGTGCCGCAGGTTCCCGCCAGCATCAGCATCTGGAGGATCGACTTGCCGTCGACCTTCTCGTCGGAGCAGCACTTGCGCACGCCGATCTCGGCCGCGAACCGCGACGCTTCCTCGACGAACGCCATCGCGGGCCGCGCATGCAGCCCGAGCCTGTTCACGATGGTCGTCTGCGCCGCGAGCATCGCAGCGTCTCAGCGCGCGACCTGGCCGGAGTCGGCCTCGTCGAGCAGCGTGGTCACCGCCTGCACCGTCGACGCCTGGCGCAGGAAGCGCCGGAACTGGTCGCCCGACAGGTGCGAGAACACCGCCTGGATCGCCTGCAGGTGAAGCTCGGGCTTCTCCTCGGGCGAGAGCAGCAGCACGATCGAGTAGACGGGCTGCTTGTCGAGCGAGTTGAAGTCGACGCCCGTCCTGCTCACGCCGATCGCCGCCATCGGCGCCTTGATCGTGGGCGACTTGGTGTGCGGGATGGCCACGCCGTGGTTCAGGCCGGTCGAGCCCTTGTTCTCGCGGGCGATGATCGCCTTCGCGAAGGTGTCGCGCATGTCCTCCGACACCCTGCCCGCCGCGACCAGCGCGCCGAGCAGTTCCTTGATCGCCTCGTCGCGCTTGGTGGCGACGAGGTTCGGGACGATGGCCTTTTCAACGACGAGATCTCGGAGCTTCATGGGGTGCCCGTTGCTGGTGCTCAGTGGTTGTTGTGCTTGTGGTCGCGCATGCGCGCCTTGTGCTCGCTGATCTGCCGCGCCTCGCGGTCGATGGCGAGGTCGATCGCCGCGTACAGGTCGGCGTCGCGGTAGTTCACGATGAAGTCCTCGTGGTGCGCGACATCGACGATGAACTCGACATGGAATCCGTTGTGCTCCTTCTCGATGACGCAGTCGATCGACTGCACCTGGTCGAAGTAGCGCGTCAGGCGCTCGCACTTCTTGGCCACATAGTCGTGGATGGGCTGGGTGATCTCGAGGTGCTTGCCCTTGACATTGATCTGCATGGTGAACCTTCCTGTTCCGATCGCTGCCCGCTCACGCGGTCCGTCCGGCGCCCCCGGTGGGCGCGTCCGGCTTCGGCTGCGAGCCGTCCGGAACCACGACGCCTGCCGAGACAAGGTAGCGGAGCGCCTCGTCGACCGTCATATCGACATCGCGGACTTCCTTCTTGGGCACCGTCACGGTCCACCCCGTGAACGGAGTCGGCGAACTGGGCATGAAGACCGTCACAGACTCCCCGACCGCCGCCGCGACGGGGCCCGCGGCGTCGCCGGTCACGAGGCCCATCGACCAGATCCCCGGCCGCGGATACTCGACCAGGACCACGCGGTTGAAGCTCATCTTCTTGCTGCCGCCGCCGAAGAGGAACTCCACGATCTGCTTGAGGGCGGGGTAGACCTGCCGCACTCCGGGCAGCGCGACCAGGCCCGACTCGAACAGGGCGAGCAGCTTTCGGCCGAGGTATCCGCCGACCAGCCGCCCGAGGATGTAGACGACCACCATGGCGAGCACGAGGCCCGTGAGGTCGAGGTACCAGCGCGCCTGCCACCAGGAGTCGACATTCGCGCGCACGAGCCGCCAGCGCGCCACGCCTTCGTCGTCGCTCAGGCGGAGCTTGGACGCCCGCTCCTGCTCGGTGGCGACCTCTTCGGCGGTCGGAACGAACTGCTCGAGCGGCGCGTTGTCGGCCACCGCCGAGATGCCCAGCCGGATCCCCGCGTTGATCGGCCCGGCGATGTTCGAGTCGACGAAGCGGAACACGGCCACCAGCAGCCAGAGCGTGAGCGCGCTCGGCAGGATCACGCCAAGCCCGCGCAGGAAGAGGCGCGCCGTCTTCGAGCGCTTGACGGGAGCGGGGGCTTCGCGGTTCTGGCCGTTCGACATCGGGCGCGGAGTGTAGGTGCTCGGGCGCGCGGCGTGGCGCGGGGAATCGCCGCCCGACGCGCTAGCCGCCGAGCGGACGCAGCTCGACCTCCGCCGAGAGCTCCGCGCCGTCGCGGCGGTAGCGCACCGTCACCCGGTCGCCAACCTTGTGACGCGCGACCGCAAGCTGCAGCTCGTCGCGGTTGCGCACGGGCAGCTCGCCGAGCGCGATGATCACATCGCCCACGCGCAGTCCCGCCGCCTTCGCCGCGGAACGCAGCGCGAACGCGCGGATCCGCGCGCCGTCGCCCGCCTCCTCGGCGGTGACGCCGAGCGATCCATCGCCCTTCGACACGCGGTCGTCGACGGCGCCGCGCTCGTCCATCCACGACTTCCAGCGGTCCTCGATCCGCGCAAGCGGAATGCCGAACGCACGCTCGAGCGCGCTGGTGCCGTCGGGGTCGTCGGCCGAGGTCTGCCCGAGCGCGGCGTAGAACGCCTCGAGCTTCCGCTCGCGCGCGAGAAACTCGAACATCGAGCGCACCTGCGGGTAGAGCCGCTCCGCATCGGCCATGAACGCGTCGGGCGACATCGCCGCCAGCTCGCGCCAAGGCTTCGAGGTCTTCGAGAGCACCTGCCGCCGCGCGATGTTGAAGCGGATGTTCGGGTGGAACTCGACCGTCCCGTCGGCGCGGATCGTGTAGTCCTCGTACAGGCTGGCGAGCCCTTCCTGGATCCAGATCGGGTGGCGCTGCCCCGTGCGCTCCATGTGCGCGAAGTGCATCAGATGCACGAACTCGTGCTGCAGGCTCTGTCCCGTGTCGCGCGAGATCAGCCGGCGGTCCTTGTGGAAGTAGATTCCGCGCACCTCGGGGCGGTCGAAGTAGCGCTTGGCGTGCTCAGGCCGCACGATCGCGACCAGCACGCGGTCGTCGGGCGCCTTGCCGAAGTAGGCCTTCACGAGGTGCTTCTCGAGCTCCGCGAGCGTGTCCTTCATGCGCGCGTGGGCGGCGTCGTCGAGGTAGGTCGCGAACGCAAGGCCCGCGTCGTCGTCCACCTCGTAGCGGTAGCTGTCGCCGTGCTCGGACTTCCACGCAGCCAGCGGGTCGGGGCGCGCGCGCCCGCGCGGCTGGGCAGGGGCCCCGCGCCGCTCGAGCCGCTCGCGCGCCTCCATGATCGCCTCGTAGGTGCGCGAGGCGCGTATCGGCTCGAGGTCCTCGTCCGACTCCATGTGGTCGAAGTCGCGGAAGCCGAGCTCGACGGCTTCCTTCAGCCGCTTCTCCGCCTCGGCAAGGCGCCCGAGCTGCGCCAGCACGCAGGCGTGGTTGTAGCGGAGGTCGGCGTCGCCGCTGCCCGCCGCGATGCGGGTGGCGATCAGCTGGTCGGCCCGCGTCCAGTCACGGGCGTTGAGCGCGCTCTCGAGCGCGTCGGCGTGCGCGGGCCGCGCGGCCAGAAACGCAAGCAGCGCCGCGGCGACGACGGCGACCGCGGTGGAGATGGAAGCGGAGTTGAAGGCGGGAAACCGCATCGCGTCATCGGTGCGCCGCGGCGGGCGCCTGCCGCAAGGTACGCATGTGCCGCGCGATCGCCTCGGGGAAAGCGGCAAGTTCGAGCTCGAACACCCTTGCCGCCAGCGTTTCGGGCGTGTCTCCGCGCAGCACGGGGCATCGGCGCTCGAGCACGGTGGCGCCGTGGTCGTACTCCTCGTCCACCTCGTGCACGGTGCACCCCGATTCGGACACGCCCGCGGCCAGCACGGCCCTGTGCACATGCAGGCCGAACATGCCTTGCCCGCCAAAGCGCGGCAGCAGCCCGGGGTGGATGTTCAGCGTGCGGCCGCGCCAGCGCTCGCCCACGCGGAAGCGGCGCAGGTAGCCGGCGAGGCAGACGAGCTCGGCTCCCGCGGCGGCAAGCACCGCGTCGATGCGGTCGTCGAGCGCATCGCCCTTGGGCACCACCGCGACCCGCACGCCTTCGGCGCGAAGCCTCGCGACCGCGGCGGCCTCCTCGCGGTGCGCGACCACGAGCGCAGGCTCGGCATCGAGCGAGCCCGCGCGGCACGCGGCCACGAGGTTCAGCGCCGTGCGGCCGCTGCCCGAGACGAGGATGGCCATGCGCGCCTTCGGCATCACGGGGTCGACGGCGCGCTTCGGAACGGAATCGCGTGGCCCTGCGCATCGACCGCGACCATGGTGAGCTGCGCCTCGGTGACATGCACCCACGAGCCGTCGAGCCGCTCGGCGTCGACCGTGACCTGCACGGCGACCGAGGTGCGTCCAAGGCGGATCGTGCGCGTCTTGAACTCGACCACCTCGCCCACATGCACGGGCGCCTTGAAGTCGACGCGGTCGACCGACGCGGTGACCCATCGGTGCAGGCCGTGGCGGCGCGCCTCGATGTAGCCCGCCTGGTCGATGTGGGCGAGGATGATCCCTCCGAACACCGTGCCCTGGTGGTTGGTGTCGCGCGGCATCATCAGTGCGCGCAGCGCAAGCCGCGGATCGCCGACAGGGGGGAATTCCGACATGCGCGGATCGTAGCGGCGCACGCCGGGCGCAGCGGGCGGTCTGCAGGGTGGCATGTCGGCAAGCCGATGATGCGCAGGTGCCGCGGGCCACGGTCATCATCCCGAACTTCAACAACGGCCGCGCCAGTTCGCGCGATGGCGCCCGCGACTTCCTCGGCGCGCTGCTTGCGAACCTCTCCGACACGCTCTCCGACGACCCGACCGACCTCGAGATCGTCGTGGCCGACGACGGGTCGACCGACGACAGCCTCGAGACCGCGCGCGCATGGTCTCGCCGCACCTGGCCCGCGGGCTCACCGCGCGCGGGCACGCCGTTCCTGCGCCTGATCGAGCTCCCGCACTCGGGCGTCCTTTCCAAGGTGCTCAACGAGCTGCACCGCCGTACCGAGGGCGAGTACCTGTGCAGGCTCGACGGCGACATCCTGATCGACACCCCGCGCTGGGTGGCCGAGTGCGTGGCGCTGCTCGATCGCCACCCCGACGCCGCGGTGGCCACGGGTCTGCAGAAACTGCCCGACGGCCGGGTGCACGCGTTCGGCGACGCGATCCTGAGCCCCCTCGGCTACCACCACCTCGGCCAAGGCGCCCGCGAGGACGACCTGCCCGAGGAACTCGAGATCGAGCACGCGATGGGTTGCTTCCACGCCTCGCGGCGCGCGGCGGTCGCGGCGGTCGGGGGCTACGACGAGCGCGTGCTGCGCGGGCAGACCGAGGAACTGGCCATGCGCCTGAACCTCGCGGGCTACACCGCGCACGCGACGCGCAGGGTCGTCTTCCGCCACTTCCACGCCGAACGCCACTGGCGCCCGAACACCGCCGATACGGGCGAAGGGCTGCGCCGAAGCCTGGCCCAGTTCGGTGAGAAGTGGGGTTGCGACCGCCTGGCGCCCGACCTTTCGGCGGTTTGGACGCGCTGGAAGGGCACGCCGCTCGTCGAGCGGGCGCGCCTTGCGGGGCCGCGGGCCTGGGATCCTTTGGAGACAGGAGATCTGCCCGCGGGCGAGGAGTGGAGCCGCTTCACCCACGACGCGGGGCTGCAGGCGAACATC
Source organism: Planctomycetota bacterium (assembly GCA_046074745.1). Classification (GTDB taxonomy): domain Bacteria; phylum Planctomycetota; class Phycisphaerae; order Phycisphaerales; family SM1A02; genus QWPT01. The sequence continues at coordinate 11,075 of JBJTOV010000398.1, forward strand.
GCTGCCGAGATGGACATCATTGCGCGGAGCCCCGGGCCCGTCGCCGTGCTTGGCGCGCGATCGGGGCTTGCGGCGTTCCTCGCCGCGCGCAGGCGCGAGGACGGCGACCGCATCGAGGCCTTCGAGGAGAACGAGCCCTCGGTGACCGCCGGAACGACAATTCGCGAAAGAACGAATGTGCATGTACAACCTTTTCGTTTCTCGTTCGTAACGGATCTCGGCTCCACGGGATCCACATCGGGCAGCTTTCACACCGTTGCCCTGCTTGACAGCATCGAGCGTTACTGGAATCCTGTCGGGCTACTGAGGGAATCGAGGCGCCTGCTCGCGCATCACGGGGTCCTTGTTGTGAGGACCCGTGCGAGGGCAGCGGCGCTCGAGAGCCGCGGGAAAGCGCTGCATCCTTTCGCAGCGCACGAACTCCTCCAGCTTGTGCGACATGTGGGCGGCCTCGAACCGCTCGGAGCACCGACGACCGACGGCACTGGTCGCCTCCTCCTTGTCGCGCGCGCTGCGGATTCGGCGGCTCATTCGTTGCACTTTGGCGCGTAGTCGATCGGACTCGCGCCGCTCTGCAGGCTTCCTCTCTTGCGAAACTCCGACTCGTCCTCCGAATCCACCAGCATGTCGATCACCCGCGCGCCCGTGTGGCAGGCTGTCCGCCTGCCGCTGCGGATGCGCATCTTCGAGACCGCGCGCCGCCTCGGCGAATGCTCGGTCACCGAGCTCGCGCAGGCCGTGGGCCTGAACCGCACCGCGCTCTACTTCCACCTGCGCCACCTCGAGCGCGCGGGGCTGCTCACCTCGCGCGCGGGCGAGCCCACGCCTGGCCGCCGCGGCAAGCGTCCGCGCTACTACCGCGTCACCGCGCAGGAGATCGTGTTCCCGATCGAGGGCGACTCGAAGCGCGATGCCCAGCGCGTGGCCGAGTTCCTGCGCCCGTGGACCTCCGAGAGCCGCGCGGTCGCGCTCAACACGAAGGGGCCGGGCGGCATCGCGGGCCGACGGGTCGCGACGCACTGGGAGAACTTCTCCGACGACGAGATCGCCCGCATCAGGTCGCTGTGCGGCGAGATCGAGGAAGTGGTGCGCCGCGCGCGCAACCGCGCCAACAGCTCGCGCAAGGCTCCCGCGGCCAACTTCCACATCGGCTTCGTGTGCGCGCCCGTCGACGACGGCGCGATGCCCGGACCCGAGATCCGCTTCAAGACGCGCTGAGCCGCCGCGAGGCGTGTATCGGCTGAGCCCGAGCACGAACCACCGTGCGAATCACCGTTCGAACCACGCCCGCGCCCGCCCGCCTCACCGCGCGGCGGGCGCGGTCTTCTGCTCCGAAGCCGCCTTCGCGGCGAGCATCGGCTTCAGCCAGCGCCCCGTCCAGCTCGCCTTCGACTTCGCGATCTGCTCGGGCGTGCCCGCGGCCACGACCGTTCCGCCACGGTCGCCGCCCTCGGGCCCGAGGTCGATGATCCAGTCGGCGCACTTCACCACATCGAGGTTGTGCTCGATCACGACCAGCGTGTGCCCCTTGTCGGCCAGACGCTGCAGCACCGAGAGCAGCGTCTGGACATCGGCGAAGTGCCGGCCCGTGGTCGGCTCGTCGAGCACATAGAGCGTGGGCGCATCGGTGGCGTTTCCGAGCTCGGTGGCCAGCTTCACGCGCTGCGCCTCGCCGCCCGACAGCGTGGTCGACGCCTGCCCGAGCTGAATGTAGCCGAGGCCGACCTCGCGCAGGCACTCGAGCATGCGGTGGATCTTCGGGTGCGCCTCGAAGAAGCCGAGCGCGTCCTCGACGGTCGCGTCGAGCACATCGCTGATCGTCCGCCCGCGGTAGCGGATCTCGAGCGTTTCGCGCGCGTAGCGCTTGCCCTTGCAGGTCTCGCACGCCACGAACACATCGGGCAGGAAGTGCATCTCGATCTTCTTGACGCCCTGGCCCTGGCACGCCTCGCAGCGCCCGCCCTTCACATTGAACGAGAACCGTCCAGGCTCGTACCCGCGGATCTTCGACTCGGGAACCAGCGACCAGATGCGGCGGATCTCGTCGAAGATTCCCGTGTAGGTCGCGGGGTTCGAGCGCGGCGTGCGGCCGATCGGCGACTGGTCGACCTCGACCACGCGCGCGATCTCGCCAAGCCCCGTCACCCGCGCGTGCGCGCCCGGCACGGTCTTCTCGCCAAGCACATGCCGCTGCGCGGCCTTCAGCAGGATCTCGTTCACGAGCGTCGACTTGCCCGACCCCGACACGCCCGTCACGCACACGAGCCCGCCGAGCGGGAACGCGACATCGACCGACTGCAGGTTGTTCGCCTTCGCGCCCTTCACCTTGACGGCGCGCGACTCGCTCAGCGCGCGGCGCTTGCGCGGCACCTCGATGCGGCGGCGGCCCGAGAGGAAGTCTCCCGTCAGGCTGGTGGGATGCGCCGCGAGCGCCGCGAGGTCGCCCTCGGCGACCAGCGTTCCGCCATGGCGCCCGGGCCCGGGGCCGATGTCGAGGATCCAGTCGGCCGCGCGCATCATGTCCTCGTCGTGCTCGACCACGAGCACGGTGTTGCCGATGTCCGCGAGCCGCCGCAGCGTGGCGATCAGCCGGTCGTTGTCGCGCTGGTGCAGTCCGATGGTCGGCTCGTCGAGCACATAGCACACGCCCACCAGCCCGCTGCCGACCTGGGTGGCGAGGCGGATGCGCTGCGCTTCGCCGCCTGAAAGCGTGGAGCTCGTGCGGTCGAGCGAGAGATACTCGAGCCCGACCGATGCGAGGAAGCCGAGACGCGCCTCGATCTCCTTCAGGATGGGCGCCGCGATCTGCCGCGCCTCCTTCGTGAGGTCGAGCGACTGCACGCAGGCCAGCGCGCGCGACACCGTCATCGCCGCGACCTCCGCGATCGACACCGACAGCGTGCCGGTGCGCACCTTCACCGCGAGCGCCTCGGTGCGAAGGCGGCGTCCCTCGCACGCAGGGCAGGGCGCCTGGCTCATGTAGGCCATCAGGCGCTCCTTCACATTCTCGCTCTCGGTCTCGGTGGCGCGGCGCTTGAGGTGCGGCAGCACGCCCTCCCACTCGAACGCGGCCTTCGCGCCCTCTTCCTCGGAGCCGCGCATCAGGAGCGTGCGCACCTTCGCGGGCAGCTTGTCGTAGGGCGTGTCGAGATCGATCTCCGCGAGCGCCGCGAAGCTGCGCAGCTGCCGCGCGTACCAGATGTTCATGCGCCGGCCGTTGCGGCGCCACGGATGGATCGCCTCGCGCAGGGGCTTCGTCCTGTCGGGGACGCAGAGGTCCTCGTCGAACTCGTTCACCGTGCCGAGGCCCGCGCATGCGGGGCACGCGCCCTGCGGCGAGTTGAAGCTGAACAGGCGCGGCTCGAGCTCGTCGAGCGCGCATTCGGGGTGGTCGGGGCAGGCGAACTTCTCGCTGAAGCGGTGCTCCTCCCACGCGTCGCGCGCGGTCTCGCTCTCGATCAGCGCGACCAGCGAGCCTTCGGCGAGCTTGAGCGCGGTCTCCACGCTCTCGGCGATCCGCTGGCGCGACGCATCGTCGAGCGAGATGCGGTCGACCACCGCGTCGATGTCGTTCTTCTCGTAGCGGCCGAAACCGAGCGGATTCTCGCCGCCCGACTTGAGCACCTCGCGCAGGTCGACCACCTTGCCGTTCGCGCGCGCGCGCACCAGACCCTGCTTCTGCAGGCCTTCGAGCACCTCGCGGTGGAAGCCCTTCTTCGCGCGCACGACGGGCGCGCACAGCATGGCGCGGCGGCCCGCAAAGCGCCCGAGCAGCGTCTCGACGATCTGGCTCGCGCTCGACGCGCTGATCTCCTTGCCGCAGCAGCGGGGCGCCTTGCCCTTGCCCGCGGGCTCGGCGTGCCAGCAGGTCGGCGTGCCGCAGCGCGCGTAGAGAAGACGCAGGTAGTCCCAGATCTCGGTGGTGGTGGCGACGATCGAGCGCGGGCTGTGGCCGCCCGAGCGCTGCTCGATCGCGATCGTCGGCGGCAGGCCCTCGATCGCCTCGACATTCGGCTTCTGCATCTGGTCGAGGAACTGGCGCGCGTACGCGGAGAGCGACTCCATGTACTTGCGCTGCCCCTCGGCGAAGATCGTGTCGAAGGCGAGCGAACTCTTGCCGCTTCCCGACACGCCCGTGATCACCACGAGGCGGTCGCGCGGGATCTCGACCGAGAGGTCCTTGAGGTTGTGCTCGCGCGCGCCGCGCACGCGGATCGACTTCTCGGGCGTTGCCATAGGGGGTCGATCATAGGTGCCGCGCCGCGCTCGCCGCGACTTCCCGACCCCGAGAACCGTGCCGATCGGCGCGGCCGCGGTCGCGAAAGCGAACATTCGGAGGTGTTTTTGCGTCCGAACCCTCGGAGAAGCCGAAATTCCAAGGTAGGTATCCTTCGTCTTCCGCTTCGTCATGACTCCGAGCCAGCTTGCAGCTTCGTCCGCGCGACCGACGGCCCCTCAGGCCGCGACGGGTGGTTCGGCGGGCGCTGCGCCGCGCGCCACCGTGGTCATCCGCGTGGGAGACGCGCTGGTCGAGGTCGCCAAGTCGATTCCCGACGCGGCCAGTTCGAACGACGGCCCGTGTACGCAGCCCCTGCCGCGACTCCGTGATGGAAAGCCGCTGCCGGGGCCCGAGGAATGGCGATCGCTCGAGGCCCACGCGGCGCGCCTGCGCCTGCGCGGCGGCGCGGGGCGGATCTAACCCGCGCACGAGAGCGCGCGAAGATGAACGGCCGCATGCGCGGCCGTCTGTGTTTTTGGTCGGTAGCGCGTCGAGTCGTTCGTGCCCTGGACGGATTCGCGCTCGACGGATTCGCCTTCAACCGACCCGCGTCGCCCGTGCGCGGCCTCGGCGTCGCCCGCTTCTCAGCGCCGCTTGCCGCGCCGCCCCGCGCGCGTGCCCGGCATTCCCGCCTTGCTCGGCTGGCGGCCGCCGCCCTCGCCCGCCTTCGAGGGCCGCGCGCTCGCGGGCAGCGCCTTCAGCTTCGCGATCTCGTCGCGCAGCCGCGCCGCCTTCTCGAACTCGAGCCGCTCGGCCGCCTGCATCATCTCGCCCTGCATCTGGCCGATCAGCTCCTCGCGGTCGAACGCGTCGTCCTCGTCGTCGTCCATGCCCGCCGCGCGCTTGGCGGTGCGGTGCGCGGCCAGCTCGAGCTCGATGCCGCGGCGGATCGCCTTCTCGATCGTCTTCGGCACGATCCCGTGCTCGGCGTTGTAGGCGAGCTGCTTGGCGCGTCGCCGCTCGACCTCGCCGATCGCCTTCTGCATCTCCTCGGTCATCTCGTCGGCGTAGAGAAGCGCGAGCGAGTTCGCGTTGCGCGCCGCGCGGCCCATCGTCTGGATCAGGCTCGACTGGCTGCGCAGGAATCCCTGCTTGTCGGCGTCGAGGATGCACACCAGGCTCACCTCGGGCAGGTCGAGGCCCTCGCGCAGCAGGTTCACGCCGACGAGCACATCGAACGCGCCCTCGCGCAGGTCGCGCAGGAGCTCGAGCCGCTCGAGCGTCTCGATCTCGCTGTGGAGGTAGCGGACGCGCATGCCCTCGCGGTGGAGGTACGCCGTGAGGTCCTCGCACAGGCGCTTGGTGAGCGCGGTCACCAGCGTGCGCTCGCCCTTCGCGGCGCGCGCCTGCGCCTCCTTCAGGAGGTCGGGCACCTGCGTGCGCGCGGGCCGAACCTCGATGGGCGGGTCGACCAGGCCCGTCGGGCGGATCACCTGCTCGGCCACCACGCCGCCCGCCTGCTCGAGCTCCCACGGGCCGGGCGTCGCGCTCACGAACACGGCCTGCGGCACGAGCTCGCAGAACTCCTCGAAGCGCAGCGGGCGGTTGTCGAGCGCGCTCGGCAGGCGGAAGCCGTGGTCGACCAGCGTCTGCTTGCGCGCGCGGTCGCCGAAGTACATGCCGCGCACCTGCGGGATCGTGACATGGCTCTCGTCGATGATCACCAGCCAGTCGTCGGGGCCCTCGCCGCCCGGCGACTCGCGGAAGTAGTCGAGCAGCGTCCACGCGCGCGCGCCCGCGGGCCGGCCGTCGAAGTGGCGCGAGTAGTTCTCGATGCCGTTGCAGAAGCCCGTCTCCTCGAGCATCTCGAGGTCGTGGCGCGTGCGCGCGAGCAGCCGCTGCGCCTCGAGAAGCCGCCCGTCGCCGCGCAGCTCGGCCACGCGCGCGTCGAGCTCGGCGCGGATCGACGCGATCGCGGTCGCCTTCTGCTCCTCGGGCATCACATAGTGCACCGCGGGGAAGATGAAGGTCTTCGACTCCTCGGCCAGGAGCTCGCCCGTCGTCGGGTCGAACAGCTGGATGGCGTCGATCTCGTCGCCGAAGAGGTCGAGGCGGATCGCGTACTGCTCGTACGCGGGGTACACCTCGATGCAGTCGCCGCGCACGCGGAAGTTGCCGCGCGCGGGCGCGGTCTCGTTGCGCGAGTACTGCATCGCCGACAGCCCGAGCAGGAACTGCCGCCTGTCGAGCCGCATGCCGCGCTCGACCATGATGGTCTTGTTGCGGTACTCGCTGGGCGAGCCGAGGCCGTACAGGCACGACACGCTCGAGACCACGATGGTGTCGCGCCGCGACAGCAGGTGGCTGGTCGCCGCAAGCCGCAGCCGGTCGAGGTCGGCGTTGCGCGACGCGTCCTTCTCGATGTAGATGTCGCGCTGCGGGATGTACGCCTCGGGCTGGTAGTAGTCGTAGTAGCTCACGAAGTAGCTCACCGCGTTCTTCGGGAAGAGCTCCTTCATCTCCTCGTAGAGCTGCGCGGCGAGCGTCTTGTTGTGCGAGACGATCAGCGTCGGCCGGTTCGACCGCGCGATCACGTTCGCCATCGTGAAGGTCTTGCCGGTGCCGGTCGCGCCGAGCAGCACCTGGTGCCGGCGCCCCGCGTCGAGCCCGTCCGAAAGCTCGTCGATCGCCTGGGGCTGGTCGCCCATCGGCTGGAACGGGCTCTGGAGGATGAACGGCGTGTCGTGCATGGCGCGGCGGTTCGACAGAGCCTAGGCGTTCGCGAGGAGTTCGCGGGAACTGCGGCGGCAGAGCCGGACGACGGCAGGGGTCGCGGCGAGGAGCGCGACCGCCACCACGACCGCGGCGCCGGCTGCGATCGCCGGGCCGGGCACGACCCAGCGCAGGTCGAGTCCGGCGAAGTCGCGGTAGAGCGAGACGCCCATCCACGCGAGTTGGAGTCCGAGCGCGCTTCCGGTGACGAGCGAGGCGACCGCGACGATCGCGGTCTCGCCGAGGATCAGCGCGGCCACCGTGCCCGTCGAGCCGCCGACCGCGCGGAGGATGCCGAACTCGCGGGTGCGCGCCGAGATGCCCGCGGCGACGACGCTGCCGACGCCGATCGCGGCGAGGAGCAGCGCCGCGAAGGCGACCGCGGCGGTCACGCCGAGCACCGTGCCGCCGACGTCGTCGACGAGCGCGCGGATCGCGCGGCCGCTCGAGAAGACGGCGCCCGGCACCGCGTCGGCGACCGCGTCGGCGAGGCGCTCGTCGCCCTCGGCGTCGAGCGTCTTCTCGAGCCGGAGCTGCATGATGTAGGCCTCGCGGGTGTCGAAGTGGCGCTCGACCGCGGCGAAGTCCATGAAGACGCAGCTCACGGCCTGCTCCATGTAGATCTGGCGCATGCCGAAGGTCTGGGTCGCGATGTCGAGCCCGGCAGCGGTCACGACGCCGACGATCTCGAACTCGTGTTCGTTCGCGCCCGAGCCGAGGCGCAGTCGCGAGCCGACGCCGATCCCGCGCGCGACGAGGAACTCCGGCGCCACCAGGATCGCGTCTCCCTCTTCGAGGCGCGGGATCGCCTCCTCGGGCGTGCCCTGGATCCAGTCGAGGCGGTTCATCTCGAGGAACGGCCGCGGCTCGAAGCCGACGCAGACCACGTTCGACGGGCCGAGCCCCTCGACGCCGAAGACCTGTTCGCCGCCGACGCGCAGCGGCAGGTAGCCGATCGGAAGGGCGCCGGCGACGCCGGGCAGGCGCGCGATCCGGGACTGCTCGTCCTTCGAGAGCCCCGAGGTGCAGAACACGAAGCCGTCGGCGAAGCGGATCCGTTCGCGCAGGTTGTGGATGATGGCGTCGCCGTTCGAGCGCGTGCTGACGAGGATCGAGACCGCGACCATCAGCGCGCCTGCGGTGAAGCCGAGCCGCCACGGCATCCGCCGCACGCTTCCCACGAGAAGCCCGCGCGGCAGGCGCAGCAGCCGCTCGAGCAGGGGCCCGAGCAGGCGGCCGACCGCGAGGGTCGCCGGCACCGAGAGTAGGAACCACGCCGCGTGGAGGAGGGGGAGGCCGCCGAAGGCGTAGAGATAGAACCGCGTGTTGCGGTCGTCGGGCACGAGGAAGAGCGCCCACACGCCGATCAGCGCGACGGCGGCGAGCGACGCCGCGACGATCGCCCGCGGCGACGCGACGCGTGCCCGCACCGAGAGCGCCTCGAGCGGCGAGATGCGCGCCGCCCGCAGCGCCGGGAAGAGCGCGCCGACGAGTCCGCTCGCGACCGCGCCCGCGACCGCGAGCCCGGCGCCCGACGGGTCGATCGCGAAGCCCGCGCGCAGGATGTCCGAGTAGATCGCAGCGAGAAGCGCGACGAGCCCGATTCCGAGCGGCACGCCGATCGCGCCACCGACGACGCCGATCGCGAGCCCGACGAGGACCTGCGCGCCGAAGAGCTGCCCGCGCGACGCGCCGATCGCGCGCGCGACGCCCATCTCGCGCAGTTCCTCGAGCACCGCGGTCGTCATGCCGGTGGCGACGATCGCCGCGCAGGAAAGGAACGCGATGATCGTCGCGATCAGCACCGAGAGCTCGCTCGCCGCGATCTGCTTGTCGAGTCCGGTGCGCACGCGCTCGGCGGGCTCGACGAGCATCGGGTCCTTCAGGAGCCCCGAACGCGCCTCGCACCAGGCGGCCGCGTCGGTCTCGGGCGCGAGCTTGATCGCGATCGCCGTCAGGCGCCCGGCGCGCTTCGTCGCCTCGGCGAGCGTGTCGCGGTCGATCTCGACGAGCGGCCGCTGCAGCGCGCCGAGCGTCGGGCGGCTGTAGACGCCGGCCACCACGAGCTCGATCGGCGCGCCGAAGCGCGCGATGCGCAGGCGGTCGCCCGGCTTCGCGCGCAGCGCCTTCGCCGTCTGCGGATCGAGGACGATCTCGCCCTTCCCCTCGATGCGGCGGCCCTCCGCGATCTCGACCTCGCGGAAGAACGCGTCCTCCGCCGGATCGACGCCGCGCGACTGGACGGTCGCCCGCCGCGCGACGGGATCGTCGAGGCTGCCCTCGTGGACGAGCGTGACCGAGCCGAACAGCCGTCCCGCGGCGCGCTCGACGCCCGGCCATCCGCGCACCTCGTCGAGGAGCGCGAGTTCGAACGGCTCTGCGTAGCGATGGACGATCCGCGCGTCGGTCGAGCCCATCGCGCGGGCGATCGACGCCTCGAGGTTCGCCTGCGCCGTGCGCATGCCGCTCGTCACGGCGACGACGAGGCTCGTCGCGAGCGCGACGGCCGCCACGAGCAGCGCGGTCCTACCGCGTCTGCCGAGCAAGCTCCTGCGCGCGAAGGGCCAGAGCGCCCGCATCGAGGTTCTCCGTTTCGAAGCTGCCCGCGACGAGTCCGTCGCGGAGGACGGTCACGCGCTCGCAGTGCGCCGCTGCGGCGGGCTCGTGCGTGACCATGAGAAGGAGCGTGTTGCGGCGCCGGGCGATCTCGCGGAGGAGCGCGAAGAGCCGCGCCGACGCCGCGGAATCGAGGTTTCCCGTCGGTTCGTCGGCGAGGATCACCGGCGGCGCGAAGAAGAGGGCGCGGGCGATCGCGACCCGCTGCTGCTCGCCGCCCGAAAGGGCGTCGGGGCGGTGATGCGCGCGCTCGCCGACGCCGAGTTCGTCGAGGAGTTCCATCGCGCGTGCGGCGGTCTCGCGCGGACTGCGGCCGTCGAGCATCGCCGGCAGCACCACGTTGTCGATCGCGCTCATCGAGGGAAGCAGGTTGAAGTGCTGGAACACGACGCCGACCCGCGTGCGCCGGTAGCGGGTGAGCGCGCGCTCGTCGAGCGCGTCGATGCGCAGTCCGGCGACCTCGACCTCGCCCTCGGTGGGGCGGTCGAGGCCGGCGATCAGGTGCATCAGCGTGCTCTTGCCGCTTCCGGACGCGCCCATGATCGCGTGGAAGCCGGGGCCTTGGATCTCGAGATCGACGCCGCGCAGCGCGCGCACGCTGCGACTACCGATCCGGTAGTCCTTCACGACGCCACGGCAGCGGATGGACGGCGCCTCCGTGGCGACGGAGGCGGATGGGCGTGCTGGGTCGTGCATGGGGTCCCGCGCGGCGCTCAGTGGCCGTGCTTCGCGTCGTACGCGGGACCATTCGGAAGCGCCATGATCGCGGATGCGTCGGCGACCTCGAGCTTCACGAGCCAGCCCTTGCCGTAGGGGTCGCTGTTGACGAGCGACGGATCCTTCGCGGCGTCGGCGTTGACCTCGATGATCTTGCCCGGGGCCACCGAGTAGATCTCGCTCGTGGTCTTCACGCTCTCGACCTCGCCGACCGACGCGCCCGCGCCGACGCTGGTGCCGGCGGGCTTCATCTCGACGTAGGTGATGTCGGTGAGCTCGTCGGCGGCGTGCTTGGTGATTCCCATCGTCACGGTGTTGCCCGAGACGCGGAACCATTCGTGGGTGTCGGAGACGCGGCAGTCGGCTGGGGTCTGCATGGTGGATTCCTGAAGGGGGCGCGATGGTAGCGCGTCCCGGCCGCGGGACGCTCCGCAAGGCGCCGGAACCGGAGCAGAAGGGTTCCGATAGAAATTTGCGTGGCGCGCCGTCAGGGCCTTGCGGTCCGTTCAGAGATGGTTATTATCCCACACAGTCCGTCACGGACACGTTTCTTTCTCCCCTCCGGAAAGCGCCGATGCACCTTGCGTGCCGTCGGCGCTTTCTTTGGTCGAGCGGCCAGTGGCGTGCGGATGCAAGTCGAGCGCTGACAGCGCCGTGCGAGTCGCGGTCGGGCGTTCGTCGCGGTCGCTCCCGGTGGTAGACTCCGTCTCGTCGTCCGCGGTCCCGCGGAGGCCATTCCGATGGGTCCGAGACCGTGCAACCAGAGATTCTCCTCACCCTCTCCGCCGGCTCGCTGCGGCCGCTGATTCGTGACAAGGACCCGCGCTGCCGGGACGTGTTCGCCGTTCCGCAGTTCGCGGCGACCGACCTGCAGCTCCGCGGGCTCAACCTGCCGGCCGACATGCTTTCAGGCTTCGGGCTGATCGACATCGACCGCTTCCGCGACGAGGCCGATCGGGCGCATTGCCCGGTGCTGCTCGTCTCCGAAGAGGCGCCCATCGACTTCACCGATCGCTCGGCGCAATGGGAGAAGTCGCTCGACCGCATCCATCGCCTCGCCACGGCGACCCATCGGCTCGGATGCCCCGCGCTCGCGGTGCGCGCCGCCGCTCCGGCGACCGACGAGGCCTACGAGGCGACGGCGGTCGGCGTCAAGCAGGCGCTGAAGCGCATCGAGCGATTCGAACTGAACCTGCTTCTCGCGCCGCATGCGGGCCTGACGGCGGACGCGAGCCGGCTGACCGAGCTCATCAAGAAGATCGGCGGCTTCCGCATCGGCAGCTATCCGAGCTTCCAGCACGCCTTCGAGTCGGGAGAACTCGAGAAGACGCTCCGCAAGCTCGCGCCCTATGCGCCGGCGATCGCAGCGAGCGTGCGGGGCTTCTCCAAGTCGGGCGAGCACGAGGGCTATTCGCTCGAGGCATGCGTCGAGAGCGTCCGCAGCGTCGGCTACGCCAACACGCTCGCGCTCGACTTCGTCGGGTCGGCCGAGCCGTCGGCGGCGAAGAAGGTCTCCAAGAAGGGGCAGCTCCAGCCGGTGGACATCGTCGCGGCGCTCGATCAGGCGCGCCGGATCCTCGAGACCGCCGCAGCCGCCCTCGTCCCTGACGACGAGGAGGAGTGACCGTGGTCGTGGCCGCGACTGCAGCGTTCATCGTCACGATCGACGGACCCGCAGGGACGGGGAAGTCGACGGTCGCGCATCGGCTCGCGAAGCGCCTCGGGCTCGAGTTCCTCGACACCGGCGCGATGTACCGCGCGGCGGCGCTCGCCGCCCGCGAGCGCGGGATCGATCCCGCGGACGGCGTGCGCGTGGCGGCGCTCGTCCGCGACCTCGACATCCGCTTCGACTGGACGCGCGATCCACCCGTCCTTCTCGTCGACGGCGTCGCGGTCGGCGAGCGCATCCGCACTCCGGAGATCACCCGCGACGTCTCGCTCGTCGCCTCGAACGGCGAGGTCCGTGCCGCCATGGTCGAGGCGCAGCGCGACATCGCCGCAGCGCATCCGCGGCTCGTGACCGAGGGCCGCGACCAGGGCTCCGTCGTCTTCCCCGACGCCCACGTGCGCATCTACCTCGACGCCCGTCCCGAGATCCGCGCGCGCCGGCGCGTCGAGCAGCTGCGCGCCAAGGGCATCGTCTGCAACGAGGCCGAGGTGCTCGGACAGATCATGACGCGCGACCGCATGGACTCGACGCGGCGCGACGGACCGCTCGTTCGTCCGCGCGGCGCGGACGAGGTCGACACCAGCGACATCGAGATCGACGAGGTGATCGACCGGCTCGAGGAGATCGTCCGTCGGCGCGCCGGCGCGGCGCTTCTCGCCGATGGCGACGCCGACGGAGCGCGCCTGCGGTGAGTCCGCTGCCGAATCCGTTCGCATTCAGGCGCCGCG
>JBJTOV010000399.1:0-3047 GCA_046074745.1 Planctomycetota bacterium
TACCACGAGGTGCTTTCGAGCCGCATGCGGCCGTTCTCCGACGCGTCGGCCGCGCTGCCGCGCACGGTGCGCGACCTCGCGCGCACGCTCGGCAAGGAGGCGCGCCTCGAGATCGTCGGCGAGAATGTGCCCGTCGACCGCGACATCCTCGCCCGCCTCGATGCGCCGCTCAACCACCTCGTGCGCAACGCGCTCGACCACGGCGTGGAGACGCCCGACGAGCGCCGCGCGCGCGGCAAGCCCGCGCAGGCCGTGCTGCGCGTCGAGGCGCGCCACCACGCGGGAATGCTGCTCGTGCGCGTGTCGGACGACGGTCGCGGCATCGACCTCGAGGCGCTTCGCCAGCGCATCGTGCGCCGCGCGCTCGCCGGCCCCGAGATGGCCGCGGGCATGGACCGCCGCGAGCTGCTCGAGTTCCTGTTCCTGCCCGGATTCTCGACCGCGGCGCAGGTGACCGAGATCTCGGGCCGCGGCGTCGGCCTCGATGTCGTGCAGAGCACGGCGCGCGAGATCGGCGGCACCGCGCGCATCGAGACCGAGCTCGGGCGCGGCACGGTGTTCGAGCTCGAGCTTCCGATCACGCTTTCGGTGATCCGAGCGCTGCTCGTCGATGTGGCGGGCGAGACGCTCGCGTTCCCGCTCGCGCGCATCGAGCGCGTGGTGCAGCCCGTCCAGGGCGAGATCGCAACGGTCGAGGGCCGCAGCCACTTCATGCTCGACGGCGCGTCGGTGGGCGTGGTCGATGCGGCGCGCGTGCTCGCGCTCGCCGACGCGCGGCGGCAGGGCGCGCGCGAGAATGTGGTCGTTCTCGGCGGCCACGAGGGGCTGTTCGGCTTCGCGGTCGATGCGCTGGTCGGCGAGGAGGACCTCGTGGTGCGCGCGCTCGACCCGCGGCTCGGCAAGGTGCCGCACATCGCCGCCGCCAGCGTGCGCGAGAACGGCGAGGCGGTGCTGATCGTCGACACCGAGGACATCCTGCAGTCGGTGCGCGCCGCGCTCGGAGAGGGCCGTCTGCGCGGCGCGCCTCGCGCGCAGCTTGCAACGGGGCGCCGCGCGCTGCGCGCCCTCGTGGTCGACGACTCGGCCACCGTGCGCGAGGTCGAGCGCCAGCTTCTCGTGCGCATGGGCTTCGAGGTCGAGACCGCGGTCGACGGCCTGGACGGCTGGCACGCGCTGCGCGCGGGCGCGTTCGACCTCGTGGTGAGCGACATCGACATGCCGCGCATGAACGGCATCGAGTTCGTGCGCACGCTGCGCGCCGACGCGCGCTTCGCGTCGCTGCCCGTGATCGTGGTCAGCTACAAGGACCGCGAGGAGGACCGCCTCGCCGGACTCGACGCGGGCGCGACCGCGTACCTGACCAAGGGCTCGTTCCAGGACAGCACCTTCGCCGACACGGTGCGCGAGCTGACGGGCGCGCAGGGAGGTTCGCGGTGACCGCGCGCCGCCTGCGCGTCGCGATCGTCAACGATCTCGCGGTCGCGTGCGAGGCGCTGCGCCGCGCGATCGTGGCCGAGTCCGACATGGAGATCGCATGGACCGCGCGCGACGGGGCCGAGGCCGTCGCGATGGCGCGGCGCGACAGGCCCGACGCGGTCCTGATGGACCTCATCATGCCCGTGATGGACGGCGTCGAGTCGACGCGGCGGATCATGCGCGAGGCGCCGTGCCCGATTCTCGTGGTGACGGCGACGGTGTCGGGCAACGCGTCGCTGGTCTACGAAGCGCTCGGCGCGGGTGCGCTCGATGCGGTCGACACGCCGCGCTTCGGTGCGTCGGGCGCGCTCGACGGCGCTGCGGCGCTCGTGCACAGATTGCGGCGCATCGCGAGAATCTCAGGCGTGGGGGCCTCGAATGCGTGGACCTCGAGTGCGGGGACCTCGAATGTGGGAACCCCGATTGCTGGAACCCCGATCATTGGAACCTCGACCGCCGGAGTTTCGACCATTGGAGTCGCAGCCCCCGGAATCCCAGCGCCGCGCGCATCGCCCACGACGGCCGAGCCTGCGCCGCGCGCTCCGTCGCCCTCCGCGCCGCCCGCGATCGTCGCGATCGGCGCTTCGACGGGCGGCCCCGCCGCGGTGGCCGAGGTGCTCTCCGCGCTCGCAAAGCCGCTCAGGCCCTGCGTGCTCGTCGTGCAGCATGTCTCGCCGCAGTTCACCGCGGGCTACGCCGACTGGCTGCGCGTGCGCACTGGACACGCGGTGCGCCTTGCGCGTGCGGGCGACCTGCCTACGGCGGGCGAGGTGCTCGTCGCGGGCGAGGACCGCCATCTCGTGCTCACGCCTGCGGGAACGCTCGCCTACCGCGAGGAACCCGCCGATCTTGCGCACAGGCCTTCGGTGGACGAGTTGTTTCTGTCGCTGGCGCGCCACGCGCGCGCGGGTGTGGCGGTGCTGCTCACGGGCATGGGCCGCGACGGTGCCGACGGCATGCTCGCGCTTCGGCGCGCGGGCTGGCACACCGTGGCGCAGGACGAGGCGACGAGCGTGGTGTGGGGCATGCCCGGCGCCGCGGTGAAGCTCGCCGCGGCCACCGAGGTGCTGCCGCTCGCTTCGATCGGAAGCGCGGTGGGCGCGCGCATCGCGGGTGCGCGGCGGTAGGGCTGCACGGGGGCGAGTGACGACGGCGAGGTCCGCAGAAGAGGCCCGGAGATGGCCGAGAGAGCACAGCGAAGAAGCGCAGCGAATCACCACAGAGAAGCCGCAGCGAGACGAGGCACGACGCATGGCCACCACGAACGAACAGTCCACCACCGACCGCGTGCTCATGGTCGACGACCAGGCGATGATCGGCGAGGCGGTGCGCCGCATGATCGCGTCGCAGGGCGCGTGCGAGTTCCGCAGCGTGCAGGACCCGCAGCAGGCGGTCGCCGCGGCGCTCGAGTTCAGGCCGACGGTGATCCTGCAGGACATCGAGATGCCCGCGATCAACGGGCTCGAGCTTCTGGCCGCGTACCAGGCCAGCGAGTCGCTGCGCGATGTGCCCGTCGTCATGCTGACCGGCAAGGAGGACCCCGCCGTGAAGGCCGACGCCTTCGCGCGCGG
>JBJTOV010000400.1:0-4596 GCA_046074745.1 Planctomycetota bacterium
CCGACCCGAGCGCCTGACCAACGCCATCATGGACGCCGCGCCCGTCAACGAGATGGGCGTCGTCTGCCTGTTCACCGATTGGGCGCGCAAGCATCAGGTTCGCATCGACACCGTTCGCGCGGCGTTCCCCGACTGCATCGCGTGGGTCAAGGCAGGCGGTCAGGAGCAGCAGGTGCGGATCGAGTTCGAGTTCCGCTCGCGCAACTTCCGCACGCACAAGCACGACCCCGCGGGCTGCGACTGGATCGTCTGCTGGGAGCACGACTGGGCCGACTGCCCCGAGAGCCTCCGGGTCCTCGAGCTGCGCAAGGAGTATGGCCTCGGCTTCAATGTCTGGATCCAGCCGGTGAGCAACGACACCGAGGATCGGTATTCGACATACCTGAGCGAGACGGAGACCGAGTGCAACTGGACGGTCGCGAGCCAGGCGCACGAGGGCGACCTCGTGCTCTTCTACCACTCGACGCCGCGGAAGGAGATCGCCGACATCTTCCGCATCAGCGGTCCCCTCATGATGGATGGCGACGAGGATCGCGGGGTCAGCTGGAACAAGCGCAAGCGCGACTGGTTCGCCGATCTCGTCCGGGTGGCGCGGCTCGAATCGCCCGTCACGCTCATGCACATGAAGAAGCACCGCGCGCTGAAGGACGCGGGATGGATCCGCAACAACCTGATCTCACGCGCCAAGGTGACGGTCGACTGGGTCTTCCTGCGCGAACTCGTCATCGAGCGGAATCCCGAGCTCGAGGCGAGCCTGCCGCTGGCGGATGGAACGATGGCGCAGAAGCCGAAGAAGAAGTCATCCGAGTGACGACGCGGGACGCGAGCCAAGGTCATGCGGCTCGAGGAGCGCCCGCGCGCGATCACGCTCGCCGCGCGTCGAACGGCCTATCCCACGAGCACCTCGGGCAAGCCGAGCACCTGCGCCGGCGCGGCGACGCGGACGGCGAAGCGGATCGGCGACTCGTCCTCGCGGATGCGCTGGTATCGCACACCGCGGTACTGGAAGCCGCCGATCGCCCCCGGGGCCGCATAGAGCGCGTCGGCGATCGCGGCCTCGGCCCGCCGGCGGATGCGCGTGTCGCATGTCGTCGGCGCGATGAAGAAGCGGAGCAATCTCGCCATGCCGGCGATCTGCGGCGCGAGCTCGATGCTCGCAGCGACGCAATCGCCGAGATCGCGGCCCGACTTCCCGAAGTAGCCTGGCCAGATGAGGGACTTCACGCCCGTCGCGAAGAGCGCGGGCTCGTAGATCGAGTAGCGCGCCGCAGCGTGCTCGGCGTAGTGCTCCGCGAGCCGCTGCCTCAGGCACCGCCCGGTCTCGCCGACATAGAAGACGAGGTGCCCGTCGCCCCGGTCGATCGTCCAAAGGTAGATCCCCGCGGTCTCCGGCGCGACCGATTCGAAGACAGACGGCGCATCGGGCGCCGAGAGCCAGCCGAACGGGCCGCGGAAGTCGATGGCGATGTCTGCACCGGCGGGTTGCGGCATCGGCGCATTGTGCCATCGCGCGCGGGGATTCGGAAGATCGGCGGCGGTGCGCGGCAGATGCGTAGGTCTGGTTGTCGCGCAGGTTCTCTGAGAGAACCTCCGTTGATTGAACCCGGTCGCGAAACAGACAAGCCAACCGCCAAACGCAGCCGCCGGCAAGGTGGCCCGATGAGCGAAGGACGCCCGCGAATCGGTCGCAGGCGGCAGTCGGGACCGAACTGCTACCGAGACATCGACCGACGGCGTCGGCAATCAGGCTGGTTCCCGCGTTCCGCCCTGCACGATCCGCGCAGGCATCGATGCCGGCTGGCGGACATGCGCGCTTCAGTGCAGGACACGCCGACCTCGCGGACTCCGCCCCACGAGTCCGCTCAAACCGTGCGAGCATGCGAGCCTAGCGATTGCCCCAGAGCAGGACATCGAGGTGGATCCGCGCGTGTCCGTACTCTGCGGCAAGATCGCTGGCGAAGCGCTGATACAGGTCTGAATCGGCGCGTCGAAGTCCCTTGATCGTGCTCCACCGCGGGAGTCGTCGGGTCTGACCTCGTGCCGTTGCTTCCGCGATCAGCCCCTTCGCGACGAAGCTGTCGAGCGGGACCTCGAGGAATGGTTCTATCCCCGCAAGCCGGTAGTGCTCGCAGAGCATGCGCGAGTAGACGCAGTCGCGGATGTAGATGTTGAGAAGCTTCCGCGCGAGGCCCCACGACGCACTGGCTTTCGACTTCGCGCCGCCCTTCCGCGTACCGAGACGCTTCATGAACGCGGTGGTCGCCTCGTCGAGATGGCGGAGATACGCGCGCTCGCTTCCAGACCGCAGCCGGCGTAGGTCGAGATCCCTTGCAAGGAACTCCCACGCGGCGTGCAGCGTGCCCGAGCCGTGGCCGCGGACGGTCGGCTGCGTGATGGATACGCGCGCCTGGTGCCGGCGGAGGGCTGAACTGAACGACCGACTTGAACTGCGCGGCATGGAGAGCGACTGGATGAGGATCTTCATCAGGGTCGATTCATCGCGCCCGGATATGCCGGGTGCAGGAGTCGCGGAGCCTATCCAACCTCGACGGAACATGCGGCGTCACCCTGGGATCCGGAATGCTCGCAAGAATCGCCGATCGAGAGCGGGCGATCGGCGCGTCTCGGCTTGCCTGCATGGTGCGAATCTGGAATCTACCTCGGTAAGGGCAAGTTTGTAACGGTCTCGTGGTCTAGGGAGTTCAATGCATGAAAGAGCCGTAGACTGTTCGGTACGCTCAAGTTCGCATCGCCTGCGTCAGCCCCGCGAGTCATCAAGGCTTCACTCCATGCTTCTCACCGTCCGCGACTTCGTCGATCGCACCAAGTCAGATCTTGGGGGGCTCACCCGGCAGCTCCAGCAGAAGACCGCTCGCTACGGGGAAGAAGAGTCGCTGGCGTGGAAGCGCTCGCTCCCCGCCTTGGCCGATGCGCTCGCCTCGACGCAGCTTCAACATCTTCACCTCGTCGTCCGTTCGAAAGACCAGCCTTCCATCGATCTCGAATACCGCCTTCCTGCCTCGAACTCGTGGGCGGATGTCGTTCTTCTTGGACGAGACCGCGAGAAGACGCCTGCAGCGATCGTCGTCGAGCTCAAGCACTGGGAGACGACCGGTGATACCGCGGGCCCCACCAGCACGCTCGTGACGCGCCCGTCGCAAGGTCAGGTGCTGCATCCGTGCGAGCAGGCCCGTGGATACGCCGAGTACTGCCGTCGGTTTCACAGCGCGGTTCAGGCCCGGACCGCCGCCGTCCATGCGTGTGCCCTCTTCACCCGCTCGAAGGATGTCGCCGCATATCGGGAGGAGCCCCATGGAATACTCGTACGCGAGTATCCGATCTTCTCCATTTCCGACGCGGATCTGAGAACTGCGTTCCCGCGTTTTGTGGCTGATCGCCTCGTGACGGCGGACGAGGATTGGGCCGAGGAGTTCGACAATGGCGTCTACAAGCAGGATCGCGTCTTCGTGCGCGCTGTTGCAGACGCGATTCTCGATCCCGCCAATCGCGACTTCGTCCTGCTCGACGCGCAACGGCTCGGATTCGAGAAGTCGCTGTTCGCGATACAGCGCGCGATGGATCGAAAGGTGCGGAGCACAGTGATCATCCAGGGACCACCGGGGTCCGGAAAGTCCGTACTCGCTGCCAAACTCTGGGCGGCGCTTGCGAGCCAGTCGAAGCGCAAGGGCGATGTGGTACTCGTCACGACGAGTGCATCGCAGAAGTCAAACTGGCACGAGATCTTCCAGTCAGTCTCGAAGACGCCTGCGGGTCGCGGCCTCGTGAAGGGCGCGAATGAGTTCAACCCAGGGCTGTCTCCCAAGTGGGTAAACGACAAGCGCAATGCTGGAGTTTCGATCGAGATCGCAGGCTGGCGCCAGAACCTCGCATTGGCGGCATCCGAGGGCAAGCGACCGCGGCTCAGCCCTGAGATCACGATCATCGATGAAGCGCATGCACTGATCGACCCGACGGCGCCGAACAAAGAAGGCATTGCGCCCGGCGGCTGGACGCACCACGCGGGCCCGCAAGGCTGGCACATCATCAAGCAGTCGCAGGTGTCCGTGTTCCTTCTCGATTCCGAGCAGAGCTACCGCGACAATGAGACGACGAGCGTCGAATCCGTGCGCGCCTGGTCGCGCGAACACGGTCCGGGGACCATCATCGAGGTCTCGCTCGAGGATTCCCAGTTCCGGTCAGCAGGCTCGAAGCAGTATGTGGACTGGGTGACCGCGTTGCTCGCCGGCAGCCCCGTTCCCAGCGAGGCGCAGGCGTCCCATTGGCTCCGAACCGAAACCCAGCCAGGTATGTCCTTTGAACTCGTCGACTCACCGGCCGAGATGGAAGTGAAACTCCGCGGCCACGTCGACAAGAACGCGACGGCTCGACTCCTGGCCTCGTACGGGCGGCGATGGAAGACCAAGAAGGCTGCGGACCCGCATCGCGTGAAGCCCGAGGACATGGACTTCGCGATCGATTGCAAGGTCGGAGGCCGTACCACCCTGTGGCACAAGCCTTGGAATGTCGTCCCAGGAGGCGATGACTACGCGGCCTTCATCCAGGCCCTCCCGCACACCACCATGGGCCGGGACATGC
>JBJTOV010000401.1:0-8087 GCA_046074745.1 Planctomycetota bacterium
GCGTCGTTCCGAGATCGGGGGATCTTGCAACCCATCGTCTTCGAGGTGGGCACCCGTCGGCCTTTGGCCGACGGCGTTGGGTGAAGTCGTGGTGGTTCGGGGTCGCCCTTCGGGCGGGGGGACGATCGACATGTCGCCGGCCGAGGTGGCCGTGGCGTGAAAGTTCGGCGCGTCGCCGGCCGAAGGCGTGGCGTGGAAGCTCGGCGCGTCGACTCGGCAGATCGCCGCCGCCGAAGGCGGCGGGTGCCCATCTCGAAGACGATGGGTCGCCCAGTCTTCCAGTCTCGGGTGGGCCGCGGCGCGAAGCGCCGATCCGTGACCGCCGCCCGGTGGGCGGCGCGTCGTGCCGAGATTGGGGGATCGACGACCCATCGTCTTCGAGATGGGCACCCGTCGGCCTTTGGCCGACGGCGTCGTTCAAAGTTCCTCGCTCACGACGCTTCGCGCGGCGCGGTCAGTCGACCGCGGTCGGCGCGACATTCGGAGCGCTGGCGATCGGCGTTGCGCTCGGGATGCGCCAGCGGTAGGCGCTTGCGACGCGGTAGGGCTGCAACGGTCCGCCCGTGAAGCGCACCGTCATCATCTGGTACACGCCGCGCTCGGGGTACACCACATCGACTTCGGCGGTGCCGCCCGACACGCGCAGCTGCTGCACGCTGATCGCCTCGGTGTCGCCGGGCTGCATGCGGCGCGCGCCTTCGGGCAGCAGGCGCTCGACCCAGTTCCAGGTCTTGTCGTCGAGGCCTGCGGGCAGGTTGAACACGATGCCGCCCGTGGTTCCGGTGGCGCGCGCGGCTTCGCGGATCGCGCCCGCCATGACCTCGGGGCCTGGCGAGACATTCGGCGTCTGCTTCGTCGTGCCCGCGGTCGGCGGGTAGGTCGACACGGCGGTGCAGGCGGCGGGAAGCGCGACGAGAACAACAGCGGCGAGCGTGCGGAGCATGGTCATGGCGCCATGCTAGCAAGGCCGCGCGTCATGCGATGCGCAGCTCGCGCGGGAGCGGGCGCGCGTGGCCGTCGCGGTCGAGGCAGGCGAGCGTGGTGGCGCCCTCGGCGAGCAGCTCGCCCGCGCGCTCGACGCGGTAGGTGTGCTCGATCTTCACCGGGCCCGCGGCGCGCAGCTCGGTGACCACCGTGATCAGGTCGTCGTAGCGCGCGGGCCTGCGGTAGCGCAGCTCGAGCCGCACCACCGCGAGGAAGATGCCCGCCTCCTCGAACGCGCGGTAGGTGTCGCCCGCCGCGCGCAGCATCTCGGTGCGGCCCATCTCGAGCCACACGGGATAGGCCGCGTGGTGGGCCACGCCCATCGGGTCGCATTCCGGGTAGCGCACGCGCAGCTCGAACGCGTGCGTGGCGATGGGCGGCGTTGCAAGTGTCTTGGCGAGGCGGCGTTGCGGTTCCATGCGGGCCCTCTCGGATTGGCGGCAGGCTACTTGCCGATGCAGAAGCGGGAGAAGACGAGCCCCAGCACATCGTCGGGGTGGATGGCGCCCGCGATTTCGCCGAGGGCGTCGAGCGCGGCGCGCAGCTGGCTGGCGGCGAGCTCGGCGTCGGCCACGCGGTCGCCCGTGGCGAGGGCGCGAACGGCGTGCAGCGCCTCCTCGGCGCGGGCGAGCGCCTGGTCGTGCCGCGGCAGAATCGAGGCGAGCTGGGCGCGGCGCAGGGCCCGGTCGCCCTTGAGGGGCGCCGCCACCGCGGCGCGAAGGTCGGCAAGGCCCTGCCCCGTCGCGGCGCTGGTCGCCACCGCATCGGCGGGCGCAGGGAGGCAAAGGTCGCACATGGTGGCCGCCTCGACGAGGGCCCCGCGCAGGCCGCGATCGATCGGCACGCGCGTGGCGCCCGCGGGCGTGCAGCGCACCACGACATCGGCGGCGGACAGCATCTCGGCCACGCGGCGCTGCATCGCCTGCGCGATCGGCTCGTGGCGCGAGTCTTGCGCGGCGTAGGGCTCCTGCGGCGCGAACTCCTCGGCCGCGCCTGGCCCGCTCCGATCGATGCCCGCCACATCGGCCAGATCGACCTCGAGCGCGGGCGCCACCGCGATGCGCGCCACGATCGCGTCGCGCGTGGTGCCGGCGACGGCCGCCGCCACGCTGCGCCGCGAACCGAGCAGCGCGTTGAAGAGCGAGCTCTTGCCCGCGTTCGGCGCGCCTGCGAGCACCACGAGCGGCACGGCGCGCGCGCGCAGCCCCGCCGCGTCGCCACGCATCGCCGCGATCGCGCCCGCGACCTCGTCGACCGCGCGCGCGAGCGCCGCGGGAGCGATCGCCACCACATCGTCCTGGTCGGTGAAGTCGATGCCCGCCTCGACGAGCGCGAGCGTCTCGGCCACGCGCATGGCAAGCGCGGCGACCCGTTCGCCGCGCGCGCCGCGCGCAACCTCGTCGGCCGCGGCGAGCTCGGCGTCGCCCGTGGCCGCGATGCGCGCGGCGATCGACTCGGCTTCGTCGACCGAGAGCCTGCCCGCGAGATGCGCGCGCATCGCGAACTCGCCGCGGCGCGCGTGGCGCGCGTCATGTCCTGCGCCGCGCGCGGCCTCGACCAGCGCCTGCGCGACCATCTCGGCCACCGCCGGAGAGCCCGCGCACGAGATCTCGATCGCGTCCTCGCCCGTGAAGCTCGCGGGCGACCGCATCCACATCGCAAGGACAGGCAGCGACGCGCCGTCGAGCCGCATGCGCTCGGCCGACACGCCGCGCGCGGCGGGCGCATGCCCGAACAGCGCCGCGAACGCATCGCCGCACCCCTGCCCCGACGCGCGGACGAGCGCGCGCACGCCGCGGCCGGGCGGCGACGCGACCGCGACGATCGTCTCGCGCGGCGCGGCGGGCGTTGCGGGCTTCATCGCGGCTCCGCGTCAGCGGTCCTTGAACTTCTTGCGGTCCTTGCCCTTCGCGCGGTCCTCGGCGCGCGCAAGCGCCTGCTCGTACAGGCGTCCGAGCAGGTCCTTCTTCTTCTTCGGCTGCGCGGCCTGCGCGGTGAAGTCCATCGCGTCGACCTGCTTCTTGATGATGCGGCTCTCGATGATGCCGATGCAGGTCGAGGTGAGGATGTAGAGCGTCAGGCCGCTCGGCACGATGTAGGTCATCAGCGGGAACAGGATGACCATCATCCACTTCATCATGCGCTGCTGCGCCAGCTGCTCCTCGGTGGCGTTCGGCATGGGCGGCGACATGTACTGCTGCTGGATCCAGAACACCACCGCCATCAGGAGCGGCAGCACATTGACCGAGCGCAGCTGGAAGAGCCACAGGTTGATCGGCTCGGAGAAGCGGTAGAAGTTGTCGGGCGCCGAGAGGTCGGCGAGGAATCCCCAGCCGCCGAACTGCTGGAACACGCCGAAGAACGCGGGCTGCTGCCAGAGCTCGAACGCGAAGAAGAGCACCGCGTAGAGCGCGAACCAGATCGGCATCTGCGCGACCATCGGCAGCATGCCGCCCACGCAGCCCACGGGGCTGACGCCCTTCTCCTTGAAGAGCCGCATCTGCTCCTGCTGCATGCGGCGCGGATCGTCCTTCAGGCGCTTCTGCAGCGCGTCGAGCTCGGGCTTGAGCGCCTGCATGGTGCGCGAGAAGCGCTGCATCGAGATCTGCGACTTCTTCTGCAGGGGATGCAGGATGAGGCGCACGATCACGACGAGCGCGATGATGGCCAGGCCCCAGTCGAAGACCACGAAGTCGTGGAGCAGCGACAGGAACCACAGCATGCCGTCGGCGAGCCACGCGAAGGTGCACCACGAGCAGCACCCGCTCATGACATAGGCGATGATGTCGCCCATGTTGAGCGCCTGGTAGGGCTCGGTGCGGTCGAGCACCTTCGGATCGAGCGGGCCGGCGTACAGGCCGATGTCGAACGGAACGGTCGCTCCGGCGGCGACGGGCGTCTCGGGGCTCCACAGCTCGGTGAAGATCGTCTCGTTCGGGAACGCCGCGCCGTCCGACGCGCCGCGCACCTCGTTGAACGCGGTCATGACGCGCGACGGCTGTCCGGGCGGCGCGTAGGGCGCGTGCACGGCGAGCGTGAAGTAGCGGTCGGTGACGCCGAACCACGAGAGCTCGTAGCCGCCCTCCTTGGCGTCGGTGTTCGGCCAGAGCGTGAACTCGCGCTCGGCGATCCGGCTCGACACCGAGGAGCGGTCGAACATCTGGCCGTTGGCGGTGACATTCGCGCGCGACGGGTCGCGCTCGGGCGGGAACAGGTAGCCGTAGTGGTAGCGCCGCACATCCATCGGCGTGGCGGCGTCGTGCTTCGGCTCGACGGGGCCGTACTGCGCGAAGCGCACGACGAGCGGCGCCGCGGTGAGGTTGGTGACGCGCTGCAGGAGATCGATGCCGTACTTGGTGTCGCTGCGGCGGAACGCGCGCTCGATGCGCAGGACGGCCGCGCCCGACGCGTCGGCGACCTCGGTGACGAACACGCCGGGGGCCGCCTCGGCCCACACATCGCCGAACAGGCTGGCGCGCGGCGCGTCGGCGCCCGAACCGATCACGATGCGCATCGCGCCGAACACGGGCACCGCGTAGCCCTGCAGGTTGCGCTCGGTGGCGAGCACATAGCGGGCGGAATCGGGCGGAAACTCGCCGCCCGACTTCCGGGCGCGTGCGGCGGCGTTCGCGTCGGCGGTGGTCGTCCAGAAGTTCGAGAAGACGATCTCGCGAATGCCCGCGGCGTTGCCCGCGAAGGTGACGCGGAACGGATCCTTCTCGGGATCGAGCGATCCGAGCGCCGTGGGGCTGGTGGCGGGCGACATGCCCGCGGGCACGCGCGCCGCGTAGGCGGGCGCGGCGACGGCAGGCGCCGGCGCCGCCTGTGGCGCAGCTGCGGCATCCGCGGCGGGCGCAGCGTTCTGGCGCGCCTCGGCCGCGAGGGAGGTTGCGGGAATCACAGGGGCCGACAGCAGGAGCGCGGCCGCGACAAACTCTCTCAGGAATCGAACCATGGGTGCCACCGTGCTGCGCGCGACGGAGGCCGCGCGCGGGACGCGGAGGTTAGCCGAGAAGGGGCCGCGCCGCGGGAACGCTCGATTGGCCGAGAAACAATGCGGTCTGGCGCGTGGCTACTGGCCGAGCTCGAGGCGCGCGGCCAGCCAGTCGTCGAGCGGGGCGCCTGCGGCGATCAGGCCGCGGATCTTGCCCTGCGTGCGCGCAATGTCGTACTCGACGCGGTGGAAGGTGAACCTGTCGGGCTGGTCGTTCTCGCCCGTGGTCAGGATCGCGTACGACGACCGCGGATCGCCGTCGCGCGGCTGGCCGACCGATCCGGGGTTCAGGATGAAGCGCGCCTCGGGCGGCATCTCGTCGACCGACGGGGTCCACTCGGCCACGCCGCGCGGGAAATCAAGCCACTCGATCACGCCCTGGTCCTCCTCGAGGAAGAACCCGGGCGAGTGCGTGTGGCCGACGATCGCGTTCGCGCGGCGCTCCTCGCCCGCGGGCGTGGTGAGCGACAACATGCGGAAGTTCCGCTCGAGGCGGTACGACGCCTGCTCGACATCGGAGGGGAACATGTACTCGTTCACGGGCCGCGAAGGCGAGCCGTGCACGCAGATGTAGCGGTCGAGCAGGATCTGGCGCGGCGAGATGCGGAACATGAACTCGGCGCGGCCCTTCGGATCCTTCGCGCCCTTCTCGAGCTCGGCGAGCGTGGCGGGCAGGATCGCGCCCGAGGCGTGCTGAGCGGCGAGCGACGCGAGGTACGCGTCGACCGACTCGGGCTTGGTCGAGTCGAAGATGCGGTCGCGCGTCCAGAACGCGGCCTTGCGCGCCACGGGGTTGAAGTTCGTCGGCTCGTAGACCGCGGCGAAGTCGTGGTTGCCAAGCAGCGTCCATTCGCAGTGCGCGCGCACGAGGTCGATGCACTCGACCGGATCGGGGCCGTAGCCCACCACATCGCCGAGGCACACGATCGCGTCGTAGCCGACCGACTTCGCGTGGGCGAGCACCGCCTCGAAGGCGGCCAGGTTCGCGTGGATGTCGCTGACGATCGCGATGCGCACGGAAGGCTCCGGTCCGCGGGTGAGGCGGGCCGCTGATCCTAGCGGGTTTCACGCATGCGCGAGGCGAGATCGGCGAGCACCGCACGCACCGAATCGAATGTGACGGGCTTGTGGAGGACCGCATCGGGGCGGATTCCCGCGGGCAGGTCGGTGCATGCGCTCGAGAGGGCGAGCGGCGGGCGGCCGGGCAGGCCGACGAGATCGGTTCCCGAGCCGTCGGGCAGGTGGCGGTCGGTGATGACGAGATCGAAGTCGCCGCGGCCGAGCGCCTCGCGGGCGGAAGCCAGCGTCTCGGCGAGCGTGGCTTCGCAGCCGAGCACCTTGAGGTGATGCGTCAGGAGCCGCGCGGCGTCGGGCGCGTCGTCGACGACGAGGACGCGCAGCGGCCTGCCGCACGCGGGTGCGGGCGTCGCCACGGGCACGAACGGCTCGCAGGCGCGCGCGGGGATGTCGAGCGTGAACAGCGCGCCGCCCTCGGCGTGGTTCGCCGCGGCGATGTCGCCGCCAAGAAGGCGCGCGCAGCGGCGCGCGATCGCAAGGCCTAGGCCCGCGCCCACCGTGCCGTCGGCCGCGCGGCCCGCGCTCGAGCCCTGCGTGAACGGCTCGAACAGCGTGCCAAGCATGTGCCCGGGAATCCCGGGCCCGGAGTCGCGCACCGCGAAGCGCACGCGGCCGTCGCCCGCGCGCGCGACCGACAGCACCACGCGGCCCTGGTCGGTGAACTTCACCGCGTTCGACGCGACATTGATGAGCGCCTGCCGCAGGCGCACGGGGTCGGTCTCGATCCACGCGTCGGCGAGCGAACCGTCGCCCTCCCACACGGTCTCGACGAACAGGCCCTTCTGGTTGGCGCGCGGCGACACCACGCCGCGCACATCGGCGACGAGCTCGCGCAGCGCCACGGGGCGAAGGTCGACGCGCCACTGGCCGGCGTCGGAGCGGATGAGCTCGAACAGGTCGTCGACGAGCGCGAGGCCGTGCGCGCAGGTGCGGCGCAGCGACTGCGCGTGGGTCGCGGCGTCGGCGGGCTCGAGCTCGATCATCTGCAGGCCCGCGTCGATGGCCACGAAGGGCGCGCGCAGGTCGTGGCCGAGCGCGTTGAGGAATGTCGACAGCGTCTCGGCGGCCTGCTCGGCCTTCAGGCGCGCCGACTCGAGCTCGCCTTGGCGCAGGGCGAGCTCCTCGCGCGCCGCGGCCAGCTCGCGCACCAGCGCGTTCTGCCCATGCAGCGCCGAGGTCAGGCGGTCGACCAGCTTCTCGATCTCCGCCGGGCCGAACAGCGAGCCGCCCCACGCGTCGAGCGTGTTCGGACGATGGCGTTGCGGCGTGGCCTGCTCGCGTTCGGGCAACGGGGCTCCCCTCTCGGGGAGTTGGATCGGCGGGAACGGACCGCTTATTGACCAGAAGGCCGCCGATTGGCCTGCGAAGGCGCGCCACGGCCGCGAGGGCGCGTGTCGGCCCCGTCCGCCGCTATCCTCTCGGCCCTTCCCGCCACGCGGCGAAGGACGAAAGGATGCGATTCGACCATGGCTGAGACCAAGCACTACGACCTCATCGTCATCGGCGGCGGCCCAGGCGGCTATGTCGGTGCCATCCGCGCCGCCCAGATGGGCCTGAAGGTGTGCTGCATCGAGCGCGGCAAGCTCGGGGGCGTGTGCCTGAACTGGGGCTGCATTCCCACCAAGGCGCTGCTCCACAACGCCGAGCTCTACATGGAGGCGATCCGCCACGGCAAGGACTGGGGCTTCGAGATCGACCCCGCCGCGGTGAAGGTCGACTGGGCGAAGGTCATCGGGCGCTCGCGCTCGATCACGGGCACGCTGAACGGCGGAATCGCGTTCCTCTTCAAGAAGAACAAGATCGACCATGTCGAGGGCCACGCGAAGGTGCTAAGCGGCAAGACCGCGCCGGGCCCCTGCCGCGTGCAGGTGTCGAAGGCCGACGCCGACTACTACCACGGCGCCGGCGGCGAGAAGACGAGCGAGATCACCGCGACGCGCGTGATGATCGCGACGGGCGCGGCGCCGAACGAGCTGCCGTTCGCGAAGTCGGACGGCAAGACGATCCTCTCGAGCTACGACGCGCTGACGGT
>JBJTOV010000402.1:0-5232 GCA_046074745.1 Planctomycetota bacterium
TCGTGGCCGACACCACGCCCGGCGCGGCGCGCGCGGCGGTGGACGGGCTCGTATACGAGGGGCTGGTCGCGGACGCCGAACTCCCTGCGTTCGCGGCGGAGCACCGCGTGATCAGCGCCGTCCTGAACGAGGGACGCAGCAACCGCGTGCGCGTCTTCGTCGGCCCGGGCCGCGAGATGCCTGCGGGCTTCAGCCGAAGCGCGGCGACGCTCGAGGACGCGTACCTCGTCCTGATGCGCTGCCCCGCCGACGAGGTGCCGCAGGCGCTCGCGCTCACGGCGCGTGAGCCCGCGGGTGGCGGCGTGCACGCGGGAGGTGCCGCGTGATCCAGCGAACGCTCGCCTATGCGGGCCTCGAGCTCTCGACCTTCTGGAAGCGCCCGATCTTCATCGTGATGATCCTCGTGCTCTGCCTGATGAGCTTCGGGTTCATCACGGGCGGCGTGCAGGTGAGCACGGGCTCCGCGGAGACGGGCGGCGCGAAGACCGCCATCAACTCCTCGTTCAACCTGGCGTACTCGGGAATGTTCCTGTTCGGGCTGGTCCTGCCGTTCTTCACCGCGGTGGCGTGCGGCATGCCGGTGCTCGGCGACTTCGACCGCCGCATCCATCGCCTGGTCTCGGCGACGCCGATCTCGCACGCGGAGTACGCGTTCGCGCGCATGGCGGGCTCATTCTCGGTGCTCGCGGCGGTGCTCGGCATGTGGCTTGTGGTGCAGATCGCGCTCTACCAGCTCTGGCCGCTTGACCCCGAGCAGGCCACGCGCGTCGGGTTCTCGCTCGGATCATTCCTCTGGCCACTGGCGCTGTTCGCGCTTCCGCTGATTGTCTTCGTGGGCGGCGTGTCGATGTGGGCGGGGGTGCGCACGCGCATGCCGGTGCTGGTGTTCGCGCTGCCCGTGGCGCTTCTCGTCGGAGGACTGTTCCTCTGGTTCTACGAGTCGGAGCAGCTGCCGCTCTGGGCCGACCGGCTCATGCAGGCGGCCGATCCAGCGGGCGTGCGCTGGTTCCTGCGCACATTCATCGTCGAACGCAGGTCGGTCGAGTACTACAACACGGCCGCGGTGGTACCCGACCTGCTGTTCGTCGGGAGCAGGCTTGCGTTCATCGCGATCGGCGTCGCTGCGATCTGGGCGACGGGGCGGCGACTCGATCGCGTCGAGCGTCGCGACGCGCGGGTCGGGAAGGCGTCGGAGCTGATCGCCCAGGCGCGCGAATCGACGCCCGCGCCCGGATTCGAGACGCAGGCCGCGATCGCGGCGCGGGGCGGCCCGCCCGCGGCGACCGTCCGCGCGCCCGGCTTCGTCGGCGGAACGCTGGCCGTGCTGCGCATGGAATCGCGGATGCTGCTGCGCTCGCCGGGCGTGGGGCTGTTCGGACCGCTCATCCTGCTGCAGGTGTGGGGCGCGACCTCGTTCCGCATGGGTCCGCTCTCGACATCGGTCCTGATGACGACGGGAAGCGCGGCGGCGGGCGCGTTCAACACGCTGACGATCCTCCTGTGCTTCCTCACGCTCTTCTACACGGTCGAGAGCCTGGTGCGCGAGGAGCGCTGCGGCCTCGACGCGATCTTCCGCACGGCGCCCGTGCCGACGGCTTCGGTGCTCGCGGGCAAGGTGCTCGCGAACGCGATCCTTGCGCTCGTGATCGTCGCGTGCGCGTCGCTTGCGATCGCGCTGGCGCTCGCGCGGCAGGAGGCGACCACGGGAATCGCCATCGACTTCGAGGTGCCCGTTCTCTTCCTCGTGCTCGGCGTGCTGCTCGCGCCCACCCTTGTCGTGTGGTGCGCGTTCACGGCGTTCCTCTACGCGCTGCTGCGCAACCGTTTCGCGGTGTACGGCGTCGCGCTCGCGGCGCTCGTCGCGACGGGCTTCGCCAAGCAGTTCGGGAAGATGGACTGGCTGAGCGCGTGGCACATGTGGGGCGCGGTGCGCTGGAGCGAGCTCGACCGTCTCGCGTTCATGTGGGATGCGATCGTCGCGAACAGGCTGCTCGTGCTGGCGCTGGCGGCGTTCTTCATCGTGGCCACGCTGTCGGTGTGGCCGCGGCGAACGCCCGACCTGCGCGCCGTGGCCGACCGGCTGCGGCCTGCGGCGGTGCTTCGCGCGGCGGTGCCGCCTGCGCTGGCCGCGCTGCCCGTGCTGTTGATCGGCTCGTGGGTCGCGCTCTCGATCCGAAGCGGCTACGAGGGCGGGCCCAGCCGGGATGCCCAGCGCGCCTACTGGAAGCGGAACTCGGCTACATGGGAGGATGCGCCTCTGCCCGCGCTCGACCGCGTGGATGGCGAAGTGCGGCTCTTTCCCGACGAGCGCAGGCTCGAGGTCGAGGCGTCGATCGTGCTGCGCAACCCGCACGAGGCGCCGATGGGCGAGGTGCCGCTGACCGTGGGTCCGCACTTCCGCAGCTCGGGGTGGACGGTCGACGGCGCCGCGGTCGACCCCGAGCGGGCGCGCGATGCGCTGCCTGCGATCGAGAACCGCAGCGGCCTGCATGTCGTGATCCCCGCGAAGCCGCTTGCGCGCGGCGAGACGGTGACCGTGGCGTTCCGCCTCGAGGGCGAGTATCCAAGCGGCTGGTCGCGGTTCGGTGCCCGTGCAAACGAGTTTCTGCTTCCATCGGGAGTGGTGCTGACGAGCTTCTCGGGCAGCTTCCTGCCCGTGCCTGGATTCATCGAGGGCCCGGGCATCGACGAGCGGAACCAGCGCGATGAGCGCGACTATCCCCGCGACCACTGGAAATCGCGCGTCGATCCGCTGTTCGGCGCCGCGTGGTCGACGCACATCCGCCTTGCGGTCGAGGCGCCCGAGGCGTGGAAGGTGAATGTGGTCGGCGTCGAGCGCGAGTCGTCGGTCGTCGATGGCCGCAGGCGAACGGTGTGGGAGACCGAGCACCCCGTCCGGCTCTTCAACATCGTGGGCGGTCCGCTCGTTGCCGCGGAGGGCGAGTCGGTCACGGTGTATCACAGCGAGGCCACCGCGCACAATGTGCCCACGATGGTCCGCGCGCTCGATGCGGCGCGCAAGCGCTATGGCGCGTGGTTCGGCCCGTATCCGTGGGAGAACCTGCGCGTCACGCAGTTCCCCGGGCTCTCCTCGTACGCGCAGGGCTTTCCAGGCAACATCTCGTTCAGCGAGGACATCGGGTTCATGACCGTTCCGCGCGAATCGGAGAGCGGGGATGCTGCGGCGGCCGAGTCCGGGTCCGAGTCTGGGTCCGAGTCTGGGTCCGAGCCTGGGTCCGAGTCTGGGTCCGAGTTTGGGTCCGAGTTTGGGTCCGAGCCTGGGTCCGCGCCCGACGCCAGCGACGGTTCGCCCGCAGTCTCGGACAAGGAGTTCGATGTCGCGTTCTACATCGTCGCCCACGAGGCAGGCCACCAGTGGTGGGGCAACATCGTCACGCCCGGCAAGGGGCCGGGCGGCAACATCGTGAGCGAGGGGCTGGCCGAGTTCAGCGCGCTCATGCTTGTCCACCACGAGCTCGGGCCAGCGCAGTCGGCCATGCTTCGGCGACGCTGGGAGTGGGGCTATGCGACCGGACGCAGCCCCGACGACGAGCGTCCGATCAACCGCACCACGGGCGCGCGGCCGGGCGACCAGGTCGTCACCTATCAGCGCGCGGGCCTTGTGTTCTGGATGCTGCGCGACCTGATGGGCGAGCAAGCCATGCTCGCCGGGCTGCAGGCGTTCGTGGTGAAGTGGCGCGACGGGGTCGAGATGGCGGGAGGCGTCGATTTCCCGCTGATCGAGGATCTCGTCGAGAGCCTGCGCGGCCACGCGCCCGACGCCGCCGCGTTCGACGCGTTCGTCGGGCAGTGGATCTACGGCACCGCGTTCCCCGAGCTCTCGCTGGAATCGGTGCGCAGCGGCGCCGACGCGGCGGGGGATTCCTTCACCGTCGAGGCCGTGCTGCGCAACGCGGGCACGGGCAGCGGCCGCGTGAGGGTGCGCGCCATCGTCGAGGCACCCGTGGGCGGCGCGCCGCCGCACGCGGACGCGGTGATCGAGTTCGCGCCCGGCTCGGCGCCCGAGCTGCGGATCGGCTGCGGGTTCAAGCCCGTGCGGCTGGTGGTCGACCCCGAGGTCGAGCTTCTCTTCCTTGGCCGCAAGCGCTGCGAGGAAGAGCTGTGAGCGCCGGGATCGCGGCGGTTGCGGGCCCGCGCGGTCAGCGCGCCGCGCCGAGCAGCACCACCGCACCCGCGCTCAGGATGAAGTAGGGCACCAGCGCCGCGGCGCCCGCGTAGTCCTTGGCGATGCGCTGGCCGAAGAAGAGCATCACGATGTTGAGCGCCGCGAGCTGCGCCCCGTGGAGCGCGAGCTTCGCGCCGTCGCCGAGGCCAAGCTGCACCACGCCCGCCGCGCACAGCGCGCCCGCCGCGCACTCGAGCACGGTGACCGTGACCAGCATGGGCACGACCTGCCCGCGCAGCGGCGACTTCGCGAAGTGCCCCGTGAGCCAGCCCAGGTTTCCCTTGAAGTCGATCACCTTGTCGAGGCCCGACTGCAGGAAGCAGATGGCCAGCATGGCGGCGGTCAGGACCTGCGCAGAGGTCCACGGGTCAAGCAGGCGTTCGAACATGCATCGCTCCTTGCGCGCAATGTAGCGCGCAAGGCGTGCGTGCAGGATCGACATGGCCTGCGGCGCGATGCGGATCGCGACCAGCGCGCGCGGCAGGTCCTGCGGGCCGCGCAGCCTCGATCGGTCCTCAGATCAGCCCTCGATCGGCAACCGGTCAGCCATCGGTTACCCCCATGAACCGAGCAGGTTGGCGAGGTCGGATGCGCCGACCCAGCCGTCGCGGTCGAGATCGGCGTCGCACGCGCCCTTGCCGCATGGCCCCCACGCGGCAAGCAGGATCGCAAGGTCGGACGCGTTGATGTCCCCATCGCAGTTGAGGTCGCCTGCCGCGCAGGAAGCGGTCCAGTAGCGGCGTACCTCGCCTGTCCCTGCGAGCACGAGGCTTCCATCGGCGGCGAGCGAGGGCCCGCCTTGGCTCATGCCCGTGAGCGGGATGGTCCAGAGTTCGTTCAGGCCGATGTCGAAGGAGCGCAGCTCCGCGAGCGATCCACCCGCGCCGTTCGAGTTGTTGTGGAAGATGCGCCCGAGCGCGTCGACGGTCACCATCGAGGAGGTGAACCCGCTCGGGCTGAGCACGGGGGCCGCCGACTGGGCGCGCAGCGCGCCCGTCAGCTGGTCGCGGAGCTGCAGGCGGCCGTCGGGCCCGAGCATGGTCACG
>JBJTOV010000403.1:0-10117 GCA_046074745.1 Planctomycetota bacterium
CGGCGAGCTGGTCGACGAGCGCCAGCTCTACCGTATCGAAGTGGTCGCACGCGACCGCGTGAACGGCCCATTCTGGCTCTCGACGGTCGGCATGGGCCGCCTGCTCAAGCCCGAGCTCGAGCTGCTCGAGATCCCGGCGCCACTGCTGCGGACGGCGCTTGAGCTGCTCGACGCGACCGCCGCGCGCCTGGTGACCGCAGGTCTTCCGCATGCGGGCGTGCCCTTCGAGGTCGGCCCCGAAGTGCGGTGCGCCCTCGTTCCTGCGCGCGAGGCCGCTGAAACGATCGCCACCGACGCCGCGGGCGGCGAGCATGACCGCCATCGCCTGCCGCCCGGTCCGCGCGCCGCGATCTGCGCCGCCGGCAAGCGAGGCACCTACCGCCAGGTGTGGACACCGCCGATCGAAGCGCTCGATCAGCTCGCAAGCGGCCGAGCTGCCCTCTACCTCGCAGCCCGCGTGGTCGACGCACGCGCCCGCCTCGCCCGCCGCACCTGGCCCGCGCTGGTCCACGCGTTCGCCTCGCGCACGGCGCCCGACGCCTGCCTCATCTCCGCCAAGATCCTCCTCGCCGAAGGCGGCGGCACCACGACGGATGAGCCAGCCGCCCGCGCCTACGCATGGCTCGACCTCGACGAGGCCGACGCCTCGGGCGGCTCGGGCACTCTGGCGCACGATGTGCCATCGATCGGTCTCGCCGCGGGTGCGAAGCTGTCATTCGAACTCCCGGCGATCTCCGACTGGCGCGCGCACGGCCTCCGCGCCGATGCGCCCGAAATCGGGCCCGAATCCGCCACCCTCCTCTAGAACGGTGCCTGGCACCTGCCTGGCACCTCCCGCGCGTACCCGGCACGTGCCAGGAAAAAAGTTAGTAACCGCCGAAGTCCTGTTTCGCGCCGTTAACTTCCCGCGCGAAGGGAGCTCGCATCATGGGAAGGAAAAGAAGAGACTTCAGGATCGGTGTACCGCACCATGTCACGCATCGAGGAAACCTCCAGGCGCCGCTGTTCGAAACCGACATCGATCGCCGGCTGTACCTGTCGATGCTGCATCGGTTCAGCCGGATGACAGGCACGCTCATCGGTGGCTACTGCCTCATGACAAACCATGTGCATTTCATCGTCGTGCCTGAAGCGATGTCGTCGATCTCGACCTGCTTCGGTCGTGCGCATCGGAAGTACTCCGAGTACCTGAATGTCAGGCGGAAGACGAGCGGAACCAACTGGGAGGGGAGGTTCTTCTCGACGCCCATGGACCCGGTCCATGCGGCGAACGCGCTGCGTTATGTGGAGCGCAACCCCGTCGAGGCGGGGCTGGTGACCTCGGCGGAAGAGTGGGAATGGTCGAGCGCAGCGCACAACTGCGGCAAGCGAGACGCCTGGAGGATCGTCAACTGCTCGATTCGCGAGGAGAGCATCACGGGCAGCGAGTGGCGCGGCCTACTTAAGATTCCGCTCGAGCAGCATGAGAAGCTGACGGTGCCGTGGATCACGATCGCGTCGCCCGAGGTTGTATGTGACGCGGATGCATACATGTGAGGTGCCGCGTAGGTGCCGGGTGCGGCCGGGAGGTGCCAGGCAGGTGCCAGGCACCGTTCGAGTGTGGCGCGGGGGGCGCGGGCGTGCGACAATGCCACCGTGCCTGCGTCTCCCGCCGCGCTCGCTCCCGCCGCTCCCCTCGCCCCCGGATGGCGGCGGCGACGCACGCGTTTCCTGCGCGAAGGCCTCGTGTTCGTCGGCGTCGTGCTCGCCCTTGGTCTCGCCGCCGGCAGCCGGCCCAACAACCTCCTCGTCTGGGTCTTCGGCGTCCTCGTCGCCGCGCTCCTCGTCTCGGGCTTCGTCTCGGGGTTCATGATGATGCCCATCCGCGCCCTGTGGCTCGAGCCGCGGCGCGGTCGCGTCGGCGAGCCGCTGCTCGTGCGCTACGAGGTCTCCAATCACTCCCGCCGACTGCCCGCCTTCGACATCCATGTCGGCGAGTTCCAGCCCTCCGCAGGCCTCGCGCAGGTCGGCGAGGCCTGGGTCCTCCATGTCGGCCCGCGCGAGACCGTCCACGCCGAAGCCGTGTTCCGCCCCGCGCGCCGCGGCCGCGTGCGGCTCGATGCCTTCGAGGCCTGGACCAGCTTCCCCTTCGGCCTCATGCGGAAGAGCGTTCGCTTCGATGCAACCGGCGAGGTCCTCATCCACCCGGAGATCCGCCCGCTTCGCCCCGAAGTCCTCTCCCGCGTCACCGCAGGCGGGCTCGGCGGCCAGCGGCTCTCGTCGGAATCCGGCGGAAGCGACGACTTCTTCGGCGTGCGCGAGTACCGCCCCGGCGACAGCGTTCGCCACATCGCGTGGAAGCGCCTCGCCGGCACCGGCCGCCTCGCCACCATCGAGCGCAGCCGCGCCGTCCCTCCGCGCGTCCGCATCCTCCTCGACCTCCGCCGCCCGACCTCCGACCTCCGCACCACCGACTCCGAGGACCCCCGCGACCTCGAGGAACGCGCCATCGTCCTCGCCGCCAGCTTCGTCGCGCTCGCCGACCGCCTCGGCTACGAGCACGCGCTCTCCGTCGCAGGCCTCCCGATCGCGCCCATGGCGCTCCGCCGCGGCCACTTCCACCGCGAAAAAATCATGTCGGCCCTCGCCGCGCTCGACCTCGACGAACCCCGCCTCCCCGGCAACGGCCTCTCGACCAGCGACGAGCGCACCACCCTCCTCGTCATCCACCCAGACCGCGTCGACATCTCCATCGCTCCCGAGCAGGCGTGGCACTTCACCGCCCGCGAACTCGACGCCCTCGCCGACCAGCCCGCCGCAGCGGCCAGCGGGGCCCCCGCATGACCCTGCTCCGCCAGCATCGCATCGCCAGCCTGCTGCTCGTCGCCGTCGCCGCGATCGCGTTCTCGCTGTCGCAGCTCGACTTCGCCATGCTGCTCGCCACAGGCACGCTGGTCACGCTCAGCTGGTATGTGACCGAAGGCCCGCGCGGCCGCGCGCTGCCCACCTGGCTCTCGAACCTCCTCGTCCTCGCGCTCCTCGCCTGGAGCGCCTTCGACTTCCTCGCCCGCGGCCAGCTCGAAGACGCCATCGGCTCGCTCGGCCGCTTCCTGCTCTGGCTCCTGATCATCCGCCTCTTTACCCGCCGCTCACCCACCGAAGACCGCGACCGCTTCGCCCTCGCCACCATGCTCGTCATCGCGGGCTGCCTCGACAGCGTGCAGTTCTTCTTCGGCGCGCTCGTCATCGCCTACGCGTGCCTCGCCGTCTGGACCGCCATGCTCTGGCGCCTCGCGCGCAGCGCCGAATCCGCCCGCGCCGCGCGCGCCGCCTCCGCAGGCTTCGCGCCGCCGCTCGAACTCGCCGTCGGCCGCAGCACCCGCCCGCAGTTCCGCTGGCTCGCCGCGGGCACCATCGCAAGCATCCTCGCCGCCAGCGCCGTCGTCTTCGTCCTCTTCCCGCGCTTCTCGAACCTGCCCGGCCGCGGCCCGCGCGGTGGTCCGAGCGTCACAGGCTTCACCGACGAGATCCGCCTGATGGGCGGCGGCCGCATCTCCGAAAGCCGCCGCGAGCTCTTCACCCTGCGCTGGCTCGACCCCGCGGGGCAGCCCGTGCAGTCGGCGCGCCCGCTCCTCCTGCGCGGCGCATGCTCGACCGCTACGACCCCGCCGACGAACGCTGGTACGCGCGCCGCACGCGCCGCCCCGTCCGCACGCTGCGCACGCCCGACGACGGCACCTACGCGCCCCTCGGCGTCCGCGAATCGGCCGCGCCCGCCGCGGCCTTCACCGCCGAGGTCGAGATGCGCTCGCTCGCGACCGATGTGATGTTCACGCTGTACGCGCCCGTCGCCGTGCGCACCGACGAGCGCCGCACGCTCTCGTTCGACCCGTCGACGCTCCTCCTGCGCGATGTCTCGATCGAGCGCGTCGGCCGCTACTGGAACTACGCGCTCAAGATCGATCCGCAGCCCACGGCCGCGGCCCTCGAGTCGATCACCGCGGGCAACGACGAGCCCGCGCGCAATGTCGGCTTCCCCGTGGCCGAGGTCGTCCCGATCGCGCGCGAGATCCTCGACACCGTTCGCCGCAACTCCAACATCCCCGAACGCGATCCCACCGACCCCGCGTCCGCGTGGACCTACAACCGCGAGACCGCCCGCGCCATCGCCAGCTGGATGCGTGCGAACTTCAGCTACACCACCGACCTCTCGTCGATCACCCGCGTCGCGGGAGAAGACCCGATCGTCAGCTTCCTGACCACCTACCGCGAGGGCCACTGCGAGTTCTTCGCAAGCGGCCTGTGCGCCGTGCTCCGCTCGCTCGGCATCGAGTCGCGCGTGGTCACGGGCTACATCGCCATCGAGTACGACGACGGCGCGGGCGCCTACATCGTGCGTGAGTCGAACGCGCACGCCTGGGTCGAGGTGCGCACGGGCCCCGCGGCGTGGATCGCCGTCGACGCCACGCCCGAGGAAACGCTCATCACCATGCAGGAGCAGAGCCGCTCCTTCGCCGACCGCTTCCGCTGGATCTACGACCGCATCGAGTTCCTGTGGAACTCGCGCATCGTCACCTACGACTCGTCCACGCAGGCCACGCTCGCCGACCGCGTGCAGGGCACCTGGATCGAGGGCCTGCGCGAGAGGCTGCAGACGGTCGCCGCCTCGATGCGCGCCATCGCGCTCAACCTCAGCCTTGGCCGCGCGGGCGGCGTGTGGTTCGTGGTCATCGCGGTGAGCGCCGCAACGGCCGCGCTCGCGGTGCTCATCACGCTCGTGCGGCGGCGCAGGCTGCTGCGCGCGCTGCGTGCCGACCGCACCGACCGTCGCGAGCAGCGCCGCCTCATGCGCGCCGCGCCGTTCTACGCCGAGGCGCTCGACCTGCTTGCGCGCGCGGGAATCGAGCGTCCGCAGCACCTTTCGCCCCGCGCGTTCGCCGCGTGGCTCGCCGAGCGCGACGCCGACATCGGCACCGCGTTCGCCGACATCGCCGAGGGGTATTATCAGGTTCGCTTCGGCGGCCTCGAGCCCACGCAGGCTCAGGCAAGTGCCTACTCCGCGCGGGTTTCCGCGATCCGCACGCGCCTTCGGCAAAAGCCCGCTCTCGGGAAGGCCGATTGAAAGGCTGCCGGAAGGAAGCCGGTTGTCCATCCCGCGGGGAAGCGCACCGAACTCGGTGACGGCACGGATGCCGCGACGCTTCGCCCCGATCCCGGACGGACTCGGAGAACAGCCATGCCAGCCTCAAGATCAAGGACCATCGAGTGGCGCCGTTCGCTCGAACAGCTTCGCGAGCGCGAGGGCGCGATCGAGATCGCCGTCGCCCGCGAGGGCTCGAGCGACGAGGCGATCGTCAACTCGGCCGACCTCGTGTGGCGCGTGCGCGTGCTCGACCTGAGCGCGACCGAGATCGCGGTCGACCTGCCGTTCACGCTCGGCCGCACGGTCGAGCTTCCGCCCGGCACCGAGCTCGTCGGCGCCATCGCCATCGGCCAGAACCGCTGGATGTTCCGCACGAAGGTGCTCGGCGCGTGGACGCCGCGCATGCCGTTCCCGCGCAACCACCGCGGCATCCGCCTCGCGCTGCCCGACCATGTCGAGCGCTGCCTGCGCCGCAACACGCGCGTCGATGTCGGCTCGCTCGTCCTGCCGAAGGTCGAGATGTGGCCGCTGCTCGAGCCGCGTTCCGTGATTCCCGCCGAGAAGGCGAGCGAGATCGCGTTCCACGCGGCGCTCGCAGGCGAGAAGCCGCAGGCCCCGAGCGACGACATGCTGCCCACCGTCGGCCCCGGCTTCACCGCCACCCTCGTCAACCTTGGCGGCGGCGGCCTCGGCATCCTCGTCGAGCCGCAGGACTCGGCCGCGCTCTCGCGCCACCGCATGTTCTGGCTCCGCTTCTCGCTCGGCGGCGCCACGCCCGTGCCGATCTGCTCGGCGGCGCGCGTGGTCCACACCCACATCGACAGTTCGCACCGAATCTACGCGGGCGTGTCGTTCGACTTCGACTTCAACCCCGCGCACCAGCGCGTCGTGGGCGAGCAGATCTTGCAGGCGATCGCCTTCCTCACCGAAGGACAGCGCCAGCAGCGCAAGGCCGCGTGACGCGGCAGGGCGGCTGGAAGGAAAAAGCACACAGGGCGCCGCGCGTGCGGCGCCCTGTGCGTTTCACTTCATTTCCGCCCGCGCTGCCTCAGCGGCGGCGACGGCCGACGAGACCCGCGAGGCCGAGCAGCGCGACCGCGCCCGGAGCAGGAATCGTGGTGTACGAAAGGAACGAGCCCGCGGTCGACGCGGTGCCCCAGCCCGGGGTCGCCAGGTCGGAGCGCGAGAGGTGATCGACGCCCGGATCGTTTCCGCCACCCGAGGTCGCCACATCGAAGTAGAAGGTCTGGTTCGCGCCGAGCCCGAGCGCCGCGAGCGCCACGGTCCAGGTCACCGAGTTGCCGCTGACCGAGTTGGTCAGGTACGACTCGCTGCCCCAGTTCCAGGCCGAGCCCGTCCACGACACGAACTGCGAGTTGTTCGACGCGGCGTCGACCCACGAGCCCATGTAGAAGTCGATCTCGCGGCCCGCGAGGTCGACGGGGCGCGACCACGCGTTCGAGGTGGTGCCGCCCGCGACCGTGTCGAAGTAGAGCATGTACTTCGTCCAGTTCTGGAAGCCGCGGGTCGTGACGGTGATCGAGAGATTCACGCCGTCATCCGACATCGCCACATTGGTGATGTCGAGGTTGTCGAAGCCGTTGTCGAACAGATCGTTCGACGCGTCGCCGTAGTCGGCGGCCATCGCCGACGCAGTGACAGCGCCGACAGCAAGCAGTGCAAGCACCTTCATCGTTCACTCCTGAAGATTGGTGTCCGCGCATTCGCGGATGTGAGGGAAGAGGGACAGGGACCTACGCAGACGCGGGGAGGGAACCCGCGCCGCCTCGGGGAGGGGCCCCAAGGCATCGCAAGTATGCAGCACGAGCCAGTGAATTGCGAAGAATTCTCGCCGTTTCAGCGTTGATTCGTCGTTGCGTTCGCCGTGGCTTGAAGTGCCGCGATGCCCGTTATCGGACAAGTTGTGCGAACGCACGCGTCTTCGCGTGGGTTTCGGCCACTTCCGACGCGGGATCGCTGTCGGCCACGATGCCGCACCCCGCGTGGTAGGTCGCGCGCCGCGCGCCTTGCGCGTCGGGCGCGGAAAGCTGCGCCGTGCGGATCGCCACATTCAGCGCCGCGTGGCCCGAGCGGGCGATGAAGCCGATCGCGCCGCAGTAGAAGCCGCGCGGGTGCTCCTCGAGCGCGTCGATGATCTGCATGGCTCGCACCTTCGGCGCGCCCGTCACCGAGCCGGGCGGGAAGGTCGCGCGAAGCAGGTCGAGCCAGCCCGTGCCTTCGCGCAGTTCGGCGCGGATCTCGGCCACGCCGTGGTGCACCGTGCGATGCGTCTCGAGCGTGCGGCCCTCGGTCACGCGCACCGAGCCGAGCTCGGCCACGCGCCCGAGGT
This sequence comes from Planctomycetota bacterium, assembly GCA_046074745.1. Lineage (GTDB taxonomy): Bacteria > Planctomycetota > Phycisphaerae > Phycisphaerales > SM1A02 > QWPT01. The sequence goes on from JBJTOV010000403.1 coordinate 7,473, forward strand.
CGTTGCGCATCAGGTCGACGATCATCGCGAGCTCGGCCGCGTCCTTCTCGCTGCGCGCAAGCTCGCTCGCGCACACCTCGGCGGGCCGCGTGCCCTTGATCGGGCGCGTCACGCACGAGCCGTCGGCGCCGACGCGCAGGAAGAGCTCGGGGCTCATCGACACGAGCGCGCCGGCCTGCGGGCCGCCGCGCACGGCGTTCCGCCACGCATCTTCCGCGGCGATCTTCGCGCCGCCGCCCGCGGGAAACTCGATGTAGCCGCCGAACCACGCGCGGTTCCGCGCGATGGCCTCGGCGGCGAAACCGCGCGCGCAGCCCGTGAACCGCGCCGAAAACCGCCGCGCCACATTGGCCTGGAACGCGTCGCCTGCGCGGATGAACTCGACGGTGCGCGCCACATGCGCGGCGTACGCCGCGTCGCTCTCGTCGGCGCGCAGATCCTCGACCGACCATGCGGACGCCGCCGCCTCGTCCTCGGGCAGCAGCGCCGGCGGCGAACCCACCGCGTGCAGCGCGCCCGTCGCGTGCTCGAGGCACCACGCGTCGTCGCAGTCGAGGATCACCGCGTGCGGCTGCGCGCCGTCGCGAACCCGCGCCCCGTCGCGCGCGCGCGGCTCGAGGCACGCGCCCAGCCCATAGCCGAGCGCCACCACGAGACCGCCGTCGAAAGGCGGAACCCCGCCCGCGCGCCGTGCGCCGCGCGCGGGCCGCGGCACCGCGTCGAGCGCGCGTGCCAGCGCGCGCACCGCGTCGTCGCCCTCGAGCGCGCCGTCGATCGTGGTGGCCGCGCGCGGCCGCGCCAGGATGGTCCACGCGTTCTGCGCGCCGCCGTCGCCTCCGGACACGAGCGCCGCCAGCGGCTCGTGGCGCGGCCAGCGCAGCAGAAGCCCCGCCGCCCGCAGCGGCGTGGCGGGCGCGCGGGCATGTGCTGCGGTCGCTTCCACGGGTGCGATGGTACGGCGCGCCGCGCGCGCCCATGCCGCTTTTCAGGCGTTTCGCCGCGATTCGCGCCCGCGCCGCTTCTGTACACTTGTCGATTCAACGCGGCGGGAAGACGCCGCGCACGCACATTCACGGAAACAACCACCAATGGCGAGCAAGACGAAGGCGAAGCCCTCGAAGAAGGGCAAGGCGGGCAAGGCAGGCAAGTCGAAGAAGACCGGCAAGATGGTCTACTACTTCGGCGAGACGAAGTGCGAGGGCCACGCGGGGCAGAAGCTGCTGCTCGGCGGCAAGGGCGCGAACCTCGCCGACATGGTCTCGATCGGCCTGCCCGTTCCCCCGGGCTTCACCATCACGACCGACACCTGCGCCGCGTACTACGACTGCGGCGGCAAGCTGCCCAAGGGGCTGATGGACGATGTCCGCAAGAACATCAAGATGCTCGAGAAGGAGCTCGGCAAGAAGTTCGGCTCCGACTCGAACCCGCTGCTCGTCAGCGTGCGCTCGGGCGCGGCCGTGTCGATGCCCGGCATGATGGACACCGTGCTCAACCTCGGCCTCACCGACAAGGCCGTCGACGGCCTGGCCAAGGGCACGGGCAACCGCCGCTTCGCGCTCGACGCGTACCGCCGCCTCATCAACATGTTCGGCGACGTCGTGATGGGCGTCGACCACCACAAGTTCGAGCACGCCTTCAGCGCGATCAAGACGAAGTACGGCGTGAAGGAGGACACCAAGGTCCCGACCGAGGGCCTCGAGGAGCTCGTCGCCGCGTACAAGAAGGTCTACAAGGACCAGGTCGGCGCCGATTTCCCGCAGGATCCGCTGCGCCAGCTCGAGCTTTCGATCGAGGCCGTGTTCAAGTCGTGGAACGGCGACCGCGCGATCGAGTACCGCCGCATCCAGGAGATCAAGGGCCTGAACGGCACCGCGGTCAATGTGCAGGCGATGGCCTACGGCAACATGGGCGACACCTCGGGCACGGGCGTGGCGTTCACGCGCGACAACACGACGGGCGAGAATGTGTTCTACGGCGAGTTCCTCGTGAACGCGCAGGGCGAGGATGTCGTCGCGGGCATCCGCACGCCCGAGCCGATCGCCATGATGGAGAAGCGCTTCCCGAAGGCCTACAAGGACCTGATGAAGGTGCGCACGAAGCTCGAGAAGCACTACAAGGACATGCAGGACATCGAGTTCACCGTCGAGAACGGCAAGCTCTTCATGCTGCAGACCCGCACGGGCAAGCGCACCGCGCAGGCCGCCGTGCGCATCGCGGTCGAGATGGTGAAGGAGAAGCTGATCGACGAGAAGACGGCGATCAAGCGCATTCCCGCGAGCGACCTCACGCAGCTCCTGCTGCCGTTCTTCGCCACCGCCGACAAGAAGTCGGCCACGGTGGTGACCAAGGGCATCGGCGCGTCGCCCGGCGCGGCGACGGGCAAGCTGGCGTTCACCGCGGGCGAGGCCGTCGAGCGCGCCCACAAGGGCGAGAAGGTGCTTCTCATCCGCAAGGAAACGAGCCCCGAGGATGTCGCCGGCATGCACAGCGCCGTCGGCATCCTCACCTCGACGGGCGGCAAGACGAGCCACGCGGCCGTCGTCGCCGTCGGCTGGGGCAAGTGCTGCGTCGTCGGCGCGGGCGAGCTCTCGATCGACGAGAAGGCGGGCAAGCTGCTCGTCAACGGCCGCACCTTCGGCCGCGAC
>JBJTOV010000404.1:0-5645 GCA_046074745.1 Planctomycetota bacterium
CCCATGCGCCTGTACCGCCGCGTCGAGGGCTTCCCGAAGATGCGCACCTCGACCGAATCGTGCGCGAGCGCGCGGTCGATGCCCGCGTAGCGCGGCGGGCGCGCCGAATCGCGCGTGGCGAGCACCACGGCGCTCGCGGTGGGGCCCGCGTAGCGGATCGTGGGAATCGGCAGCCCGAGGATCGCGCGCAGATGCAGGTCGAACTCCGAGAGGTCCTGCGAGCGGAGCGTGACCATGCCCGTGTCGTGCGGACGCGGCGAAAGCTCGCTGAAGATCACCTCGTCGCCCTTCACGAAGAACTCGACGCCGAACACGCCCGCGCCGTCCTTTCCCGCGAGGCGCGCGACCACCGCCTTCGCCATGCGCTGCGCCGCGCGCTTCGCGGCGGGCTTCATCGGGCAGGGCATCCACGACTCCTGGTAGTCGCCGCGCTCCTGTCGGTGTCCGATCGGCTCGACGAACTTCACGCCGCCGCCGCGGGATGCGCGCTCCTTGACGGTGAGCAGCGTGATCTCGTAGTCGAAGTCGATGAACTCCTCGACGATCACCACGCGCTTGTCACCGCGCATGTTCGACACGGCGTACTCCCACGCCTTCGCGATCTCCTTCTCGGTGCGCACCACCGACTGGCCCTTGCCGGACGAGCTCATCGTGGGCTTGACCACGCAGGGCAGTTCCGTGCCGCCTTTCCCGAGAACCGCCTCGCGCAGTTCCGCGGCGCTGCGCGCATAGCGGTAGCGCGCGGTGCGCAGGCCGAGCTCGCGCGCGGCGAGGTCGCGGATCGCGTCGCGGTTCATGGTCATGTGCGCGGCGAACGCGCTCGGAACCACCGAGTGGCCCGCATGCTCGAGGCGCAGCAGCTCCTCGGTGCGGATCGCCTCGATCTCGGGCACGATGAAGTCGGGTCTGTGCCGCCGCACCGCGCGACGGATGGCCTTCGCGTCGAGCATGTCGAACACCTCGAACGCATCGGCCACATGCATCGCGGGCGCGCCCTCGTAGCGGTCGCACGCGATCACGCGGCAGCCGAGGCGCTTGGCGCTGATGACGAACTCCTTGCCGAGTTCGCCCGATCCGAGGAGAAGGATGGTTGCGGTCATGGGGTTCCTTGCGGGGAATCGGGCTGCGCGGGCTGAGGCGCGGGCGCGGGCCGCGCGGCCAGCACCTTGGCGTGCGCCGCCACGAACGCGCGGTGAAAGCGGTCCGACTCGTCCTCGTCGATCGCGCGGCCGTAGCGCACCACCTTGTTTCCGACGGGATAGTCCACCCACATGCGCACGGTGCGCTCGCGCACATCGGCGGGCCGCGAGACATCGACCTGGATGAACGCGGCGCCCGTGCCGTAGTACACGCTCGGCGCGTGGATCAGGTCGATCTCGCCTTCCTCGCGATCGACGCGCGGGCGCTCGGCGCCCTCCGCAGCGGTGAGCGCGCCCGAGGGCATCGCTCCCTGCATGCGAAGCGTCGCGAGGGTCTCGTTCCACGCCTCGTCGGCGGTGCCCGTGATGGAGACCGTGCGCCCGCACGCGGCGAGCAGGGCAAGCAGCGCGGTGGCGATGAGCAGGGTGGCCGCGGTCCTGGGCATGGCCGCAGCGTACACCACGCGCGGCGCCGCGCGGCTACTGGCCGAGCGCGCGCAGGAGCACCGTGGCGTACGAACCGCGCGGAAGCGAGAACCGCACCGTGCAGGCGATGGCGTTCGGGCTCGCTCCCGCGTACTCGTCGTGCATCGGCTCGGACAGCGACCACTCGAGCGCGGTCGCCACGAACCTGCGCTCGCCGCCGCCGAACCACGGCCGCGAAAGCCCGGGAATGCGGAGCTCCTCGAGCGCGACGCCCTCGTCGCCGAGCACGCCCGCCACGATCTCGGACAGGCACTCGGGGTAGGTGCTCTTCGGCGAGGGCAGCGCGATGGCGAGCGCGCGGAACGCGGGCGTGAGCGCCGCCGCGCGCGGGAAGACGAGCGCGCCGAACGCGTCGTCGACCTCGTAGGCGCGCTGTGCGGTGGTTTCGCCGAGCGCGTGGGCGAGGTCGCGCACGATGCCGTTCCAGAGGTGCGACTGGTAGGCCTCCACGCAGATCTCCTGCGTGAACCGCGGCAGCGCCGCGAAGGCGTCGAGGAAAGAGCCGCCCTGCGCGAGCGTCTCGACCGCCTTGCGCTCGGGGCAGCGCGGCGTGTGCGCGAGCGCCTTGGCCCAGTCGCCCCAGTGGGTGGCGAGCGCGCGGGTGAGCGCGCGCGTGGCGCCCGAATCCTTGCGCGCGGGCGTGCCGATCGCCAGGCGCAGCGCCTGCTCGAAATCGCCGCGCACCAGCGCCGCGCCCACGAAGCCCTGTCCGTGGCGCGCGCTGCCGAAGCGCTGGTCGCCGAAGTAGTTCACGAAGTCGACGCCGCCCTCGCGGTTCGCGAACACGGCGGCGCGGCGGCCCATCTCGTCGTAGCCGCGCTTGTCGAGCCCGCGCACGAGAATCGTGAACAGGTTGCGCTCGATGATCGACGCATCGGCCGCGCGCGGCGCGAAGCCCGTGCGCTTCATGCGCCACGCGTGCCCCTCGCCGCCGCCCTGCAGGCGTTCGGGCGCCTCGCGGCGAAGGTGCGCGGTGTCGATCGTCACCGTCTGCGTGGTGTGCGCGTGGCGGTCCTTCAGGCCCGCGGCCGCGATCGCCGCGGGCGCCACCTTCAGCGCGTCGGCGATCGCGCGCAGCGCGTCGGGCGTGGCCAGCGACTTCTTCTCGAGCAGGTACGCCGCGAACGGGTGCGACGGCGCGCGCGCCTGCGCCAGCGACGACTGGAACGCCGCGGTGGTGCGCTCCTCGACGCGGAAGTCCTCGGGTGTTCGGCGGATCGTCACAGGCCGAGCACTGTATCCTGCGGGCCGCGATGTCCGCGTCCCTGCCCATCCTGCGCGTGGTCGAGCCGAGATTGCTCGGGCCAAGCGGCCACTACGGCGAGTTCGTGCGCGCGCTTGCGCTGCGTTCGGGCGGGGTGTTCGGCGCCATCGAGGTCGTGGCGCCCGAGGCGTCGTCGGGGTTCGTACCCACGCTTTCCTCGGCGCTTTCCGTGTCGCATGTGCGCCTGCCCGCGGGTCCGCTCGGCGAACTGCGCGCGATCCGCGCGGGACTGCGCGCGGGCAGGCATGTGCTCGTCCTGACCGCGAATCCCTCGCACGCGCTGCTTGCGGGCCGGCTCGGGTTCCTGGAGGACGGCGAGCTCGCGCGCCTTGCGTTCTTCGTGCACTGGCCGCTGGCGAAGCCCGCGCAGCAGGTCGCGCTCGCGCTCGCGGGCCGCGCGCGCACGCGGTCGCTCTTCGTCGCGCCCACGAAGGGCGTGCTCGAGCCGCTGGTCGCGGCGCATTGCGCGCGCGCGCAGGCCGTCGGCTACCCCGCGATCCGCACGCAGGGCATGCCCGTGCGCGGCCCGTTCAGGCACCTGCTGATGGCGGGGGCCGCGCGGCTCAACAAGGGGCTCGACCTCGTGGCGGGGCTTGCCGAGCGCCTTGCGCGCGAGGGCCGCGATGTGCCGCTTCTCGTGCAGGTGTCGCCGAAGCATGTCACGCGCCATGGCTCGCGCGAGGACGAGGTGGTGGCGCGGCTCCTTGGCGCGGGATACCGCGGACTGGTCGCCGACCCGAAGGCGCCCGACCGCGACGAGTATGCGGCGCGATTCGCGGGCGCGATCGTGCTTGCGCCCTACGACCGCGAGAAGTTCGTCTCGGGCGTGAGCGGGATCGTGCTCGACGCGCTGCTTCACGGCGCGCCGTGCATCGCCACCGCGGGCACCTGGGCGGGGGCCGTGGTCGAGCGTTTCGGCGCGGGCGAGGTGCTCGAGGAGCGCAGCGAGGCCGCGCTTGCGCGCGCGGTCGACCGCGTGATCGCGCGCTGGGAGCGCGTCAGCGACGCGGCCGCCAAGGCGTCGGAGGTGCTGGCCGCCGAGCACGACCCGCGCGGCCTTGCGCGGCTCCTGGCCGCGGGCGGCGCCGCCTGATCGCGTCGCGTTCCGCGCTACAGTGCGTGCGATGGCCAACATCATCTGCATGAAGTGGGGCACCAAGTACGGGCCCGAGTATGTGAACCGCCTCGCCTCGATGGTGCGGCGGCACCTGACCATTCCGCATCGCTTCGTGTGCATGACCGACGACGCGACCGGCCTCGACGGCGGCATCGACGCGCGCCCGCTGCCCGACTTCGACGATCCGGGCGGCCCCGAGCGAGGGTGGCGCAAGATCTCGACCTTCCGCCGGCCGCTGTTCGACCTGACGGGACCGACGCTCTTCCTCGACATCGACATCGTGATCGTGGGCGGCCTCGACGCGCTGTTCGCGCATCCGGGCGAGTTCCTCATCATCAAGGACTGGGCGCGGCCGTGGCGCCCGACCGGCAACTCGTCGGTCTACCGCTTCGAGGCGGGGGCCCACCCCGAGCTTCTCGAGAAGTTCATGCGCGACCATGCGCAGATCCGCCGCGAGGTGCGCAACGAGCAGGAGTACATCTCGCGCGAGCTCTTCAACGCGGGCAAGCTCTCGTACTGGCCCAAGGAGTGGTGCGTGAGCTTCAAGTACGGCTGCATGGCGAAGTTCCCGATGAACTGGTGGGTTCCGCCCAGGATCCCGCGCGACGCGCGGATCGTCGTGTTCCACGGCCACCCGAACCCGCCCGACGCGGTCGCGGGCGTGACGAAGAAGATCACCCGCCATGTCCACAAGACGCCGTGGGTCGCGGAGCACTGGCGATGAAGGCCCATGGTCCCGCGCCGCGGATTCCGTACGAGCCGCATGTGCCTGCGGGCGACGGCCTCGAGGCCGCGCGGCGCTACGCCGCGGTGATGGCCTCGCGCCGCAGCGTGCGCGATTTCTCGCCCCGCCCCGTGCCACGCGAAGCCATCGAGGCATGCGTGGTGCCGCGCACTCGGCGCCGAGCGGCGCGAACAAGCAGCCTTGGCGCTTCGTCGCCGTGTCCGACCCTGCGATCAAGCAGGAGCTGCGCGTCGCGTCGGAGATGGAGGAGCGCCGCTTCTACGAGACGCGCGCGAACGCCGAGTGGCTTGCCGATCTCGGAGCGCTCGGCACAGACTGGCAGAAGCCGTTCATCGAGGTCGCTCCGTGGGTGGTCGTGCTCTTCAAGGTGATGCGCGACGAGCGGCCCGGGCGCGTCAGCGACCAGGTCTACTATGTCAACGAGTCGGTCGGCATCGCGGCGGGGATGTTCATCTCGGCCGTTCACCAGGCGGGCCTCGTCACGCTCACCCACACGCCGAGCCCGATGCAGTTCATCACATCGATCCTGCGCCGTCCCGCCTACGAGCGTCCGTTCCTGCTCATGCCCGTCGGATACCCCGCGGATGGGTGCACCGTGCCCGACATCGCGCGCAAGCCGCTGTCGGATGTTCTGGTGTTCGATCGACCCGACGCGCCGTAGCGCGCCATGATCACGGCGCCGCCGCGGTGCGGTCGAGGTCGCCGAGCGGTTGGCGCTCGCTCGGCGAATACTCGCGCGCGGCGATCGCGGCCAGCCGCGCCACGGTCTCGGGGTGTTGCGCGGCGACATCGGTCGTTTCGAGCGGGTCGGTCGCGAGGTCGAACAACTGCCACGCGGGAGGCGGTGCAACGTTCTTCGCCGCGGAATTCAGGCCTAGCCGCACGAGCTTCCAC
>JBJTOV010000405.1:0-3870 GCA_046074745.1 Planctomycetota bacterium
GCCGAGACGACATGACCGTCTTCCACACACGGCCCGACCGAGGGGCGGCGATGCGCCGAGACGACGCGACGGTCTTCCACCCACGGCCCGACCGAGGGACGGCGATGGGCCGAGACGACGCGACGGTCTTCCACACACGGCCCGACCCCGGGACGGCGATGCGCCGAGACGACATGACCGTCTTCCACACACGGCCCGACCGAGGGACGGCGATGCGCCGAGACGACACGACAACCTTCCACACATGGCCCGACCGAGGGGCGCGCCGTGCCAAGTCGACCCGCAGCACGCAGGCATCCGCGGCGTGATCGCAGCCCCCAACACCTACCGAAGTCGCTGCGCGGGACCTGAAAACGAAACCCAGGAAAACGAAACCCAGAAAAACAAAACCCGGGCTCCAGTGGAGCCCGGGTGCTCGGCGAGAGGCCGCGGTGGGATTTGAACCCACGAAATAACGGATTTGCAATCCGTCCCCTTAGGCCACTTGGGTACGCGGCCGAGTCGGGTCATCTTCGCACCCTTTCCGTCGCCCGTCAACGCGAGCCGCAAAGTTCGGCGGGAACCGCACGCGGACCTGCCCGCGCAGTTCCGAGCCGGGCGCGGGGCAGCCGCCCCGCTTCTGCACCATGCCACTTGAAGCATGGCGGCGGTCGACGGAAACTGCCGACACACCCGCATGCGCATCGTCCTGCCCGCCGTTCTCGCCGCCGTCGCTTCGTTCTCGGCACCGCTCGCAGCGGCCTCGTCGGTGGGCCAGGATTCGAAGCCCGCGCCCGCCACGCCCGCGACCGATCTCGGCGGCTATCGGCTGCCGCTCCTTCGCGAAGGCTCGGTGGTCGTTCGCGTCGAGGGCGACCTCGCGCAAGACCCCGACGAGAAGGTCTGGCTCTTCCGGCCGTTCGTGCGCGAAGCGGGCGGACTGCGCCGCGAGTTCGTGGTGCTTGCCTCGCCTGTGCTCGAGGACATGCTGCGCACCGCGCGCGTCGCCCCGGCGCCCGTGCAGTTCGAGGTCACGGGTCGCGTGTTCATCTACCGCGGGCGGAACTTCCTGCTGCCTGAGCTCGCGCCGCCGATCGTGCGCTTCGACGCGCAGCCGGGCGACACGCCGCCGCCTGCGAAGCCCGTGACCGCGCCCAACGGCGAATCGAAGTTCGTGCCGCCCGCGGGCGACTCCGACGATGCCGCGGTGGCCGAGATCGAGCGGCGGCTCGAGGAGCGCGTCGCCCGCGCGCCCGCGCCGCGAAACGCCGAACCCGTGACCGCCGCCGAGCCCGCGCGCAAGCCCGCGCCGATCGCGTCGGGCACGCGCATCGCGCAGCGTCGCGGCCAGCTGCTCCGCGATCCGCAGGCAGGCTCGTGGCGCTTCGTGCCCGCGCAGGCAACGGGCGCGGGCGATGCGTCGCTCGAACTGCTTCCCTGCATGCTGCTCGAGACGCTCGAGCGCACCGCGCGCGAAAGCGACGGCGCGCCCGATGTGGTGGTCACGGGCACGGTGCTTGCGTTCGAAGGCCGCAGCTACCTGCTTCCATCGAGCTTCCGCCGCGCGCGCGAAGGCCGCGGCATCTCACGCTGACCCGCGTTCCGCTCAGCTTGTCCACGCGCCGAGCAGGATCGAGAGATCCGCGGCGCCCACCAGGCCGTCTCCGTTCAGATCGGCGCTGCCCGGGCCGCCCCACTGCGCGAGCAGCACCGACAGGTCGGCGGCGTTGACCACGCCGTCGCCGTTCAGATCGGCGGGGTTTCCAACCGCAGGCGGCGGGCCGATCGTGCCGTCCGCGTTCATGCGCGCCGCGAACACATCGCTCGCACCGATCGATGCGCCGCCCTGCCAGAGCAGGAGCGACCCCTGCGACGGCGCGGGCGCCGACAGCAGGCGGTACTTCACGCCCGAGTTCAGCGCGACATCGACCGTCGACAGCAGCGTGCCCTTGGGCGACAGGATGCCGCAGCGGATGTTGTCCTGCGTGCCGCTCGGCGAGTCGTCGTAGAAGCACGCCACGCCGCCGTTCAGGGTGGCCGCGGTGGCCCAGGTGCGCGAGTAGGTCGTCGCGAGCGGCGCGACCGCGGCGCCGTTGTCGCCCCACTGGCGCACGCCGCCGCTGAAGCACTGGCCGAAGGTTCCGTAGATCGACGAGTTCGGCGTGTGCTGCGACCAGAACACATACAGCCGTTCGTCGCCGCCGAGCACCATGGTGGGCGACACGCGCTCGGTGGTCGAGGTCGAGGTGACCGCCACGCCGTTCGTGCCGTACTGCACGGCGCCCGATGCATTCACGCGCTGCGCGAAGCACTGCAGCGGACTGCTCGTGTACCAGCAGAAGTACGCGCCGCCCGCACCATCGGAAATGAACGGCGGAAAGTTGCCGAACTGCAGCGAACCCGTGGTGAACACGCTGGTGCCGACCGCGGGCCACGGCTTGCTGCCATCGGCGTTGACGCGGTGGGCGCGCAGGATCTTGGCGCCCGAGAAGGTGACATAGCGCACGCACGACACGATGACCGCGCCGGCTTCCGACGGCTGGATGTCGGCGGAGAACATGCTGGCGCCCGTCTCGGCAAGCTGCACGCCCGTCGGGAAGCTGGCGTTGCCGTCGACATCGAGGCGCTGCACGCGCGTGGCCGAGCCCTCGATGAACGCGACCCAGATGAAGCCATCGCTCGCAACCGCGACGCGCCCCACGCTGCCGCCCGCGGCGAAGCTCACGGTCTTGCGCCAGCGGATCGTGCCATCGGGCGCCACCGACGAGCAGATGATCGCGGTGCCCACTTCATAGGCGAGGTAGGCGTTCCCCGCGGCGTCGCTCGCGAGCCCGTAGTCGGTGGTGGACGAGTTGCCGCGGTCCTCGACCAGGATGTCGACCGCCTTCCAGACGGGCTTGCCGTCGGCGTCGAGCCGCGTCAGGCGCACATCGTAGCCCGCACCCGAGAAGTAGCTGACATAGGCGCCGCCGTTCGGCGCAGCCGCGGCCTTGGGCTGGACATCGTCGCTCGCCGTCTCGCGGATCGCGAGCGGTGCCAAGGGGTCGGTCGAGTAATCGGCCGATGCAGCCAGCGAAGCCGAGAGGGCCGTGGCGGCGGCAAGCAGAACGCGGAGACGGGTCTTCATCCCGACACCATGCCCGAAACTCGGCCCCGCGCCAAGCCCGGGGGCGCGGAACGGCCGAACCTTTGCGGTTTCACCCTCCGAAACCCTCGCGAGGCGTGGCCGCTCGCCGCTCGGGAGACATTCAATTCGCGGCAGCCCGACGGAAGGCTGGAATCCGTGGCTCCCCGGCCCGCTCCTTCGACCCGCAATTCCCGCCCGCGGGCTGGGATTGCCGCGCCGGCGAGGTACCGTGATCCAGTCGTCGCAACAAGGCCATCGGAAGGAACCCACCATGCCAGTGCCTGCGGTGTTCAGCGTCCGCCCGATCGAAGGTCCCAAGGTCTCACTTGTCGCCGCTGCGGGCTTGGCGGCCATGCTCGCCGCGTCGGGCGCGCTGGCGATCGGCGACGGCAAGCCTTCGCGGGGATCGGCGCCCACGCGCTCGGCACCCATGCAGAGCACGCCGCGCATGACGGAACCTTCGGTGCGCTCGGCAAGCCCGCGCATGGATCCGCCTGCCGCGAAGCCCGCCGCACCCCGCGTCGATCCGCCGGCTGCGCGGCCTTCCGCGCCGCGCGTCGATCCGCCCGCCGCCAAGCCCGCCGCACCTCGCGTCGATCCGCCTGCTGCGCGGCCTTCCGCGCCGCGCGTTGAGCCGCCTGCCGCGAAGCCCGCCGCGCCCCGCGTCGATCCGCCTGCTGCGCGACCTTCCGCGCCTCGCGGGATCGACGATGCACCGATTCGAACACCGTCGGCGAAGCCCGCACCACGCGAGCGCGTGCCCG
>JBJTOV010000406.1:0-3320 GCA_046074745.1 Planctomycetota bacterium
TGCTGCGCGAGTTCGTCGGCTGGCCGACGCAGCTCACGCCCGCACCGCGCCTGTCCGCGCACGCGGGAGGCGCATCGATCTGGCTGAAGCGCGAGGACCTCGCGCATACCGGCGCGCACAAGATCAACAACGCGCTCGGACAGGCGCTTCTCGCGAAGCGCATGGGAAAGACGCGCATCATCGCGGAAACCGGCGCGGGGCAGCACGGCGTGGCGACCGCCACCGCGTGCGCGCGCTTCGGGATCGAGTGCTGCGTGTACATGGGCAGCGAGGATGTGCGGCGGCAGAAGCTGAATGTGTTCCGCATGCGGCTGATGGGCGCGAGGGTGATCGAGGTCGACTCCGGCTCGCGCACGCTGAAGGACGCGACCAACGAGGCCATGCGCGACTGGATGGGCTCGGTCGGCGACACGCACTACATCATCGGTTCGGTGGTCGGGCCGCACCCTTTCCCGATGATGGTGCGCGACTTCCAGAGCGTGATCGGCCGCGAGTGCCGCGCCCAGTGCCTCGAGAAGCTCGGGCGGCTTCCCGACGCGGTCGTGGCGTGCGTCGGCGGCGGCTCGAACGCGGCGGGCATCTTCCATCCATTCGTGAACGACGCGTCGGTGCGCCTGATCGGCGTCGAGGCAGGCGGCCGAGGCGCGGGACCAGGCGACCACGCGGCCCCGCTCACTTGGGGAACGCCGGGCGTGCTGCACGGCTCGATGAGCTATGTGCTTCAGGACCGCTACGGCCAGACAGCCGATGTCCACTCGTGCAGCGCGGGACTCGACTACCCGGGCGTGGGCCCCGAGCACAGCTGGTGGAAGGACACGAAGCGCGTCGAGTATGTGGCCGCGACGGACGCCGAGGCGCTGGAGGCGTTCCAGCTCTTCGCGCGGCTCGAGGGGATCATCCCTGCGCTCGAGACCTCGCACGCGATCCACGGCGCGATCGCATGCGCGCGCGCGATGCCGCGCGACACATCGCTCGTGATCAATGTCTCGGGCCGCGGCGACAAGGATGTCACCGAGGTGATGCGGCTGCTCGGCCAGGCCTAGCCCGATCCTCCCCCCCGAACGGTGCCTGGCACCTGCCTGGCACCTACCTGGCGTACCCGGCACCTCCCGGGTACCGCTAACACTTCTCCGATTTCATACAACGGAATCGTTCGATCCGCGCGGAACCGGTGCGCGAAGTTATGACAATTCAAAACTAACATTCGTGCCAGGCAGGTGCCGGGTGCCCGCGGGAGGTGCCAGGCAGGTGCCAGGCACCGTTCGGGAGAGGGCGGCGGGTGATCCGTCGCAGCGCGCCGCGTGCATCTCCTCCACCGCGACTCAACGATCCGCCGAGCCCTGATCGCTGCAAAGCCACTCGATCCACGAGACGGGGCCTGGCGATCCGCCGTCGCGCCACTTCGGCTTCTGCTTGCCGTCGCCCGGGAAACCGCCGCCCGACGGCTGCGACTCGCTCATCGCGCCGGTCTTCGAGTTCTTCCAGTAGCCTGGCCACCAGGTCGTTCGCGTGTCTTTGTTTCCCCACCGCGCAGCCTTGCTCTTCGGCTCGGGCAGCATGTAGCCCCAGCCTGCGTCGCGAAGCTCCGCAGCGACCGCGCGGTCCGTGGCCGCAGGATCTCCCACGGGTCGCGGACCATCGGTGTCCGCATTGGTCGCGGCAGGCTTCGGCGCGGACTTCGCTGGCTGCCCGCCGCTTGCACCCGCAGCCTCGCCCGATTCCGCCTGCTGCTCCTGCACGACGGGGCCACGCCGCTTGAACTCGCTCGCCGGCCGGTCCGGCTTCGGCATCACCTCGATCACCACGGGATAATGATCGCTTGCATAGCCCTCGGGCGGCGGGATCTGATCAGCGGTGCGCCAGTTCCAGTCGCTCGCCGCGTGCAGCGTGCCGAGCACGAAGTACGAGCCGTCCACGCAGTCGGCGGCAAGGCCCGGGCTCATCACGATGAAGTCGATCGAGCGGCCGCTCGCGTGCGTCACATAGGTGTCGCGGCTCGCCTTCGTATCGAACCGCCAGTCGAATGCGCTCACCAGGTTGTCGTCCGAGATGCGCAGCGCCTTCACATTCATGTCGTTCGGCATTCCGTTGTAATCGCCGAGCACCGCGACATTCGCATCAGGGTTCTTCGCCAGCATCTCCTCGACGAACTGCTCGACCTGCAGCGCCTCAAGCTCGCGCTGGTGGTCGAAGTCGGCGCCCGCCTTGAAGTGCACCACGAACACCGTCATCTCGTAGCCGTCCGGCGACCGCAGGTCGACGCGCAGCGGCGAGCGCTGGAACCGCTCGGGCATCTTGCCTTCGGGCTTCGCCCACTCGCCGCCGAGGCGCTTCGCGCTCTCCGCAGTGCGACGCGACTCCATGTCGCTGATCACGGCGTCCTCGCCGGTGTAGACGCGCGCGTCGACGATCGGAATGCGCGACAGGACCGACTGCTCGACGCCGCGGTAGTAGCCCGCCTCGAGGCTCGCCACATGGTCGTAGCCCATCCCCTTCAGGTACTTGTCGCGGAACCACTCGATGCACTCCTTCGACTCGACCTCTTCGAGGCAGAGCACATCCGCATCGAGCTCCTTGATCGTCCGCGCGATGGCCTTCAGCCGCGCCTCGCTCGTCTTCTCCTCGATGTCGTCGTACTCGCCCGAGAGCGCGGGATCGTCCTTGTCGTCGAACAGGTTCTCGACGTTGTACGCCGCAAGCCTGATCGCGCCCTTCTTCTTCGGACGCGCGTCCTTGATCCCGTACCAGATGCCCGCGGGGCGTACTTCCTGCTTCTGCGTCTGCGCGTTCGGAGCGTTCTGAGGCTTGGCGGGAGCAGCCTGCGCGAACAACGCGACCAGCGAAAGAACGATGGACGGAATCAGCATCGCGCCATGGTACCGCGCCGCGCCGTCAGCGCTGCGCCACCGCGCGGCCCATCGCCGCAACCCTGTCGCGGAAATAGGCCAGAAAGCCGAGTTTCCCATCGGGGTCGCCTTGGGGCGAGAACACGACGACCTCGACCGACTCCGCTGCGAGCTTCGCGCGGATCTCCGCGCCAGGCTCGCCCTCCCACAGCATCCACGCGACAGGCCGCGGCTGCCCCGCGCGCGTCAGTCGGAACTTCGTCCACTCCATGTCGGCAGGCATCTCGCCCGGCTCCCAATGCAGGCTCTCGACCCGCAGCGCTCCGTCGCGCGCGAGGTACTGGTACACGGGATGCGAGGCGATCCACTGCGCCTGCGCCGCGCCCGCGTTTCTCAACGCCTCGCCGAGCGCATTGAACTCCTCATGCAGCTCCTTGGCGCGCCGGGCGAACTCCGCCGACCGCGCGGGCGCAA
>JBJTOV010000407.1:0-3532 GCA_046074745.1 Planctomycetota bacterium
GTCCGACTCGCGGGCGATGCGCAGGGTGGCCAGGCCGCCGACGCGCACGACGCCGAGCGACCGCTCGCGGGCGGAGGGCTTCAGCGAAAGCGGAGGAACGGCGGGGGCCACGGCTGCAGCGTACGCGGGCGGTTCGGGGGATGCGCGCGTGGGTCGGGCGAGGGGGTTGCGCGTGGGGTTTGGCGCATGGGGTGTTGCGCGAAAGCCGCGCATCGGCGCCAGACACGCACGCCGTGCATGCACGAGGGCGCCCGCGTCGCAGCAAGGTCTGGCGTTACCGAAGTTCCACGCTTCTCGGGACGGCTGCCGTTCGTGCAGCCGCCACGCCACGCATCGCCGTGTCGGCAGCCGAGCGCGCGCGTGGCGCGGTGCGGCGGCTGGCACGGGCTTCGCATCTCCGTGCGCGCAGGCCGCGCACCGCATGCGGCCGGAAGGAGACTCGACATGAATCCGATGACTGCTTCTCCCCGCGCTCGCCGTTCGCCGTTCTTCGCTTCGGGCGATCTCGCCGAAGTGTTCGATGCGTTCCTTGGTTCGCCGTTTGTTGCCGCGCCTCGCGGTGCGCTGGCGTCCACCGCGCCGCCGCCGCGCATGCCGATCGATGTGCATGAGGATGCCGACGGGATCACCGTGGTCGCCGATGTGCCGGGCTTTACCAAGGACGAGGTGCATGTGGAGTTTCATCAGGGCGTGCTCACGCTGAGCGCGGTGCGCGGGAACATGGCCGAAACCAGTCAGACTGAAGCCACGCAAGCCGAAACTGGCAAGCCAACCGATGCACCGAAGGGCGATTCGTGTTGCGGCGCGGGCTCATGCTGCGGAAGCACCGCAGAGCGCGCCGCCGCGACCCTGCCGCGGGCCCGCACGGTGATTCGAGAGCGCAGCGCGGTTGGCGTGCGGCGCGCGCTACAGATGCCCGATCGCGTGACGGGCGATGCGATCACGGCGGAGCTCGCCGATGGAGTCCTGACCGTGCGGCTTCCCTATGCCGCGCGGCCGACTCCACGCAAGATCAGCGTCAACTGACGCCTTTCGACGCCGCCCTGCGCAGGAGGGAGCAACGGACCTCCCGCACCGCACGGCCGCGGACCATCCGCGCGCCGCATGACGACGGCTCCGCCGCCCGCAGTGGCGGCGGGGCTGTTTTTCGATGGATCGGTGGCGCGACGACGCTTGGCGCCGCCGTCGGGGCCGGGTTCGGCGCCGCCGTCGAGCTCGTCGATGGAGCCGATCGCGATCGGGTCGAGTCGACCAGCGGATTCCCGATCGCCCGCAGTGGCTCGAGATGGATGGATGGCTTCATGGCCGCCACCGTGGTGCGCGCGAAATCATGACCTCCCGAGCCGGTGGATCGCGCCGAGACACTC
Source organism: Planctomycetota bacterium (assembly GCA_046074745.1). Classification (GTDB taxonomy): domain Bacteria; phylum Planctomycetota; class Phycisphaerae; order Phycisphaerales; family SM1A02; genus QWPT01. The sequence continues at coordinate 1,368 of JBJTOV010000407.1, forward strand.
GGAATTCCGCGAAGATCCCGCCATGCGGATTCCACGCATGCTGCTCGTGCCCCTGGCCGCCGTTGCGATCGCGGCGATCGCGTCGTGCGCGGCGCATGCACCGCGCCACGCCGCCGCCACCGACCACGCCGCCACCACCGACCACGCCGTGCGTGATGCGGTGGTTGTCGGCAACGGAAGCGTCGCGATGTCGATGCTGTTCGACCCATCGGGCGCGGTGCTGCTCGAGCTGCGGCACGCCGATGCGTTCGACGAGCAGGGCGAGCCGCGCGCGCTTGGCGTCCTGCGGATGAGCTTTGAACCGCCGCTCGACACGGCGCGTTTCGAAAGGCGATTCGATGCGCGTGCAGGCGTGCTCGAGGCCGTCGCGGGCGAAGGCGATCGCGCCGTGCGCGTGCGTGCCTTCGTCGACAGCGATGCGCCTGCCGCGCATGTCGCGATCGACGCCGCGGCGCCGCGGCATGTCGCGCTTGCGCTTGCAACGCCGCCTGCGCGCGGGGGCGAGCCGCCTGTTGCTGGCGACATCGTGATTCCCGTCGAGGAAGCACCCGAGGCGCTCGCGTGGTACCACCGAAACGAGTCGTCGGCGCAGCCTTCGATGCTCGCCGCGCGCGGCTTTGGCGATCTGGCGACGGCGTTCGACGATCCGCTGATCCTGCGCACCTTCGGCGCGCGCGTCGAAGGCGATGGATTCTCGCGCCTCGGGCCGCTCGAACTCCGCTCGGACACGCCCATTCGGCGCGGCGAACTGCGCATCACGGCCTCGTGCGTGCAGGCGGACGGGCTTTCGGGCTGGATCGAGCGATTGGCCAAGATGGCGGCGGTCGTGCCGTGCACCGACGAGGCCGAGCGGCGCACGCGCGCATGGTGGGCGGAGCGCTGGCCGCGCGGTTTCGTCGACTGCGCGGGCGACGACGCGGCCGCGCTCGCGCGGCGCAGGCTCGAGGTGCTCCAGTCGGGCGATGGCCGCGTTCCGATCGGCGAGGGCGATCCTGCGCCGTACGAGTCGCTCGCGCGGTTCGGGGATGCGGACCGCATCGCGCCGTTCGCGAGGTTCGAGGCGCGGCTGCTGCGCGGGCGCATGGCGGCGGCGGCGCGGGACGGTGCGGAAGGCGCGTGCATCGAGTGGCCGCCGTCGGTGCTGGGAATCGGGTCATGCGAAGGCGACGCCGCCGCGCGCGCGGTGCGCGTGGTTGCGCTTCTCCTCGACGAGCGCGACTTCGCGGGCGAACAGGGCGCGTGGCCGACGCACGGACTTCCCGTGGCGCGGGCGCTGCTTGCGAACATCGCGTGGCGCGCGGATGCGGGCGAACTCGAACCGTCGCGCGTGGCCGGCCTGCACGAGGTTGCGTCGCGGATGTGCGAGTCGGCTGCGGAGGCTGGCGTGGGCGGGGCGGAACTCGCGCGCTGGACGCGGCTTCGCGAGCGCTCCGCCGCGGCTCCGCCCATGCCCGCGCGCGGCGATCCGCTGCTTGCGCGGCTACTGGCCGAGGATGGGAACCGCATCGTGCTGCTGCCTGATTGGCCGCGCGCGCGCGATGTCCGGTTCCGCCTGCACGCGCGGGGCGCGGTGGTCGAGGCCGAGGCGCGCGGGGGCCGGCTCGTGCGGGTGGTGGTCGAGCCGGCCGCGCGCCGGGCCGACCTCGTGGCGGGGCCGGGCTGGATTCTTCCGGCCGAGTGAGGAGTCGCTTGACTTTCCTGTATCTGCGCTACATACTATGCGAAACATAGTAACGGAGTCCACGCCATGGCAGACGACCAGTTCATCCGCGGTGCAGGAATGCTCGCCGTGCTCAAGGTGCTCGAGCAGGGCGAGCTCTACGGCTACGCGATCGTCGAGGCGCTCGGCCGCACGAAGGGCACCGCGCTGCATCTCGGCCAGTCGACCGTCTACCCCATGCTCTACAACCTCGAGGCGAAGGGCCTGGTGAAGGCGCGCTGGGACGAGTCGGGCGCGCGGCCGCGCAAGTACTACGCGCTCACGAAGGCCGGGAAGACGCGCCTTGCCGAGGATGCCGACCAGTGGCGCGAGATCACCAAGGCGATGTCGTCGCTTGGGCTCGAGCTGTCCGGGCTCCTCGTCTCGCACCGCTGAACTCCGAAGGGAGCCACCATGTTCGGATCCACTCGACGCGCGGTGCGCGCGCGCATCGCGCAGGCGGGAC
>JBJTOV010000408.1:0-6523 GCA_046074745.1 Planctomycetota bacterium
CCGTTACCGCTGCTGCCAACCCATGATGCGAGTCATGGTGACAGTAATGGTGGCAAAGATGGTGAGGGTGATGGTGGGTGACGGTGATGGCGTCAACGAGGGTCGTTCATGGTGCTGGTGATAATGCGAATAGTTGTCGCCCGTCGCGTCCATTGCGGGCGAGGTGAGCGTGGTGAATCCGCCATCGACATCGGCCTCGCCGAGCGTGCCGCCCACGGTGCCCTGGCCCGTGAAGAAGCACAGGGTGCCCGCCACGGTCACATCGTTCTCAGGCTGCACCGGAATGCCCGCGTTCGAGGTGCCGATCGGATCGGCGCGCACCCAGAGGCCCGTGGTCGCGGTGTCGCCCGCGGCGGTCAGCGACCAGCCGAGGTTGGTCTCGACCGTGTCGACGAACTTGTTCTGGAGCGAGTCGGCGACGATCGCGGTGTACACCGAGAGCGGTGCGTCGGACGGGCTGGTGCCGAGGGCGCCCGTGGTCGCATTGGCCGCCACATAGAACTGGAGCGTCGAGCCGCACGCGCCCGCGGGCAGCGTGGCCACATACTGGTTCGACGCGCCCTGCGCCATGTTCACCTGGTTGAAGGTGCCCGAGGTGCCGAAGCGGTAGAACAGCTTGCCCGTGCCGGGCTGCGGGGTTCCCGCGACCGCGGTCACATTCACGGGGAACGAGGTCGAGCCGTTCGGGCTCGCCAGCGTGGGCTGGCCGCTCGGGAACGAGAAGCCGATCAGCTGGATCGCCGGGCCCGGCAGGCCGTGCTCGGTGAACGCGTTGTTGATCTGCGCGTAGTGCGGCGTGCCGTCGTTGATGTTGCCGTTGTCGTCGTCAAGGGTGAGGAAGTCGATCGTGATGTCGCCCGCGATCGTCGTTCCCGTGTGCATCAGCACCGAGCCCGTCGAAAGCTCCGACACGATCGAGCGGTAGCTGGCCGGATGCGTGATCGCCAGGTTGTTGCGCACATCCCACACGCAGCCCGACAGCAGCTGGCCGCAGGCGTGGATCGCGCTGCCGCAGCTCGAGCAGCCCGTTGCGCTGTAGAAGCAGGTGTTGTCGGCGTTGCGGATGCCGGTGGTGCAGGTCTGGAAGCCGACGGCAAGGCGCGGATCGTCGGTGACGAGCACGCCCATCACATCGCCGAAGCCTTCGCCGTACGCGCCCTGGCCCGAGCCCGCGCGGTTCACGATGTGGTGTCCGAACTCGTGGTGCACGACGGGCGAGAACGCCGTGTTGTTGCAGCCGCCGCCCGCGGGGTAGAAGTTGATCGAGGCGCCGTCGTAGAACGCGTTGCAGGTGCCCGCCACCTGGACATTGATCGGGAAGCCCGTCTGGGTCGCGATCGTGGGGTAGCTCGGCTGGTGCAGGATCAGCAGGTCGCGCACGATGTTCGCCTGCAGGTACGCATTGACCTCGGCGCGGTAGTCCTCGAGGGTGTTCGCCGCGTTGTGCGTGAAAGTCAGCGCGCCGCCTGCGCTCGCGAGCGCGATGGAGCCGACGCTGCCGTTGGCCACATCGTTGACATTGAACCAGCGGCCACCCATCGCCGAGGTGAAGGTGGTCGACGCGTTGATGTTCGGAATGGTCAGGGTGCCGTCCACGCCCGTGTACAGCGTGGTCGCGCCGTAGGTGATGCGGGCGTAGGGAAGGGCTGCCACCGCTTCGGGCGAGCACGCGTCGGCCGCGCTGCCCTGGGTGGCCTGCCCGTTCACGGTCACCGTGACATCGGCGTGCAGGATCTGGTCTTCCTGGAACAGGATCTTGCCTGTCTCCGAGTCGACGACATAGAGCATGCGCTGGTACGCGCTGCGGTCGAAGACGCCCGTGCCCGTCACGATGAACTTGATGGCGACGCGCGGCTCGGCGGCGGGAGCGCCGTCGTAGCCGGCCCAGATCACCTGCTCCTGCTCGGAGATCTTGGCGCCCGGGCCGAACTGGTTGAGCGGCGCGCGCGAGACCTTGCGGAGGTCGATCTGCGACGGCGACACGGCCTTGCCCGTGAAGTTGGCGGCGAAGGCGCGCACATCGCGCAGCGCGTTCGACACAAGGACAAGCGGGAAGCCCGCCTCGTTGCGCACGAGGCAGCGGACATCGCCGCGGAACACGGGGATGCCCTTCACATGCTGGGTGTAGCCGACGAGGAAGAACTTGTAGTCCTCGCGCGCGGCGTCCCAGGTCACGGGCAGCACATGCGTGCCATCACCGTTCGGTCCGATCGCCATCAGCTGCGAGAAGTCGGCCGAAAGCATGCCGACATGGCTGCGCAGGAAGCCCTCGGCGCTCTCGACGGGGTTCGAGCCCTGCGAGAAGGCCATGCCGTAGACGCGGGTGATGCGTCCGTCGAGCTCGAACACGCCCGTTCCCGGGTTGGTGTCGAGGAAGTTCTGGCGCACCGACTCAGGGCCCATCGCGCCGGGCACGGCTTGAGCGTGCAGCGTCGAGGGGGCGAGGGCGAGCGCCGCGACAGCCACGAAGCGGCTGAGGGACTTCGTACGAGGGCTCTTCGGACTCATGAATTCTCCTATCGGTTTGACTCTGACGAGGGGACACCCGAACACGCCTCAGGGGCGTGGATTCCATTGTTCCGCAAGATTCGGGCCTGCCCGTCTGCGGGAGCCGTAATTATCCAAAGTTTCCCGACGAATCCCCGACCCAAGGGGCGACGGCCTGCGGCGGCGGCCCGATACGATGGCCCCTCCCCATGGGCGAACGCAGCAAGGACCGCGAACCTGAGATCGAGAACCGCAAGGCACGGCACGATTTCGCCATCTCGGACACCCTCGAGTGCGGCATCGAACTGGTCGGAACCGAGGTCAAGAGCCTGCGGCTCGGGCAGGCGAGCCTGTCGGAGGGGTGGGTGAAGGCCGAGGTCAAGCCCGTTTCGCTGACCCTGCTCAATGTCACGATCGCCGAGTATCCGCCCGCGGGCGCGACGCGGCAGCATGTTCCGAACCGCCCGCGCCGGCTGCTCGCCCACGCGCGCGAGATCGTCAAGTTCGGCACCGAGGCCAAGGCCAAGGGCGCCACGCTGGTGCCGCTCAAGATCTACTGGGTGAAGGGCCGCGCCAAGCTGCTGATCGGGATCGGCGTCGGCAAGAAGCAGCACGACAAGCGCGAAGACATCGCCAAGCGTCAGGACAAGCGCGACATGGACCGCGCGATGAGCAGAAGAAGGTAGGAGCGGGGGTAGGAGCCGGCCGCGGCCCGAGCCGCCCCGCGGGGGAAGCCGCCGGCCGCGCGCTCCTCGTCAGGGCGTTCGTCAGCGCGCTCGTCAGGGCGACGGAACCATGATCGCCTTGCCGTTGTCTTCGTCGCGGTCGCCGCAGGCACACGCGACCACGATCTCGGCCACATGCTCGGGCGGCAGCGCGCGGTGGGCGGGCACGACCTTGTCGGAGAAGTTCTGGCGCAGCATGGCCGTCTCGACGGCGCCCGGGTTCACGGCGAACGCCTTGACGCCGATCGCGCGGCCTTCGGTCTTGATCGAGCGCGCGAAGCTGTCGCACGCGGATTTCGCGGCGGCATAGGCGAAGAAGCCCGGGAACGGGTCGACCGTTCCGAGGGTCGAAACCAGTACCACGCGGCCCGATCGCTGCGCCTTGAACTGCGGCCACGCGCGCGTGATCAGGAACGCGGGCCCGAACGCATTCACGAAGAACGCCTCCTCGAGGATCTCCTCCGAGGTCTGGTCGATCGGCTTGTGCGGCGCGGCGCCCGCGCAAAGGACAAGCGCGTCGAGGCGGCCGAACGCCGCCACCGCGCGGTCGACGACCTCGTAGGCCAGGCCGCTGTCGGCGATGTCGGCCGCAAGCGACAGATGCCGCGTCGGATCCTGCATCGAGGCGCGCGTGTGCTCGAGGCGGTCGTGGCGTCGACCGACCAGCACCACGGCGTGTCCGCGCGCGGCCAGCATGCGCGCGCACGCCGCACCGATGCCGCTGCCTGCTCCTGTGACGATCGAGACGGGGTTCGGTTCGCTCATGGCCGCTCCTTCGCCGCGGAGCGCGCGCCCGATGCGCCCGCGTCACCCGAAGATGCGAGCGATGTCGTTGTAGAAGGTGAGCAGGAACAGGCCCGCGACCAGCGCGATTCCCACGGTGGCCGCCGCGTTCTGGAACGCGATCGAGGGCGGCTTGCCCGCGAGCTTCTCGTAGATCAGGAACATCAGCAGCCCGCCGTCGGCGATCGGGATCGGCAGCGCGTTCACCACCGCCAGATTCACGCTGATCAGCGCGAGGAAGAACAGGATGTACATGAAGCCCTCGTCGGCCACCTGCGTGCCCGTATGCAGGATGCCGACGGGCCCTTGCAGCTGGTCGACGCCCACCGAGCCGCGGCCCACGCGGTCGATGGTCAGGAACACCTGCTCGACCATCACGACCGTCTGGCGGAAGCCCATGGCGACCGCGGTCAGCGGGTTGCCGTTCGCGGAGAGCACCGTGAACTCGGGGTCGAACACCGTTTCGGGCACGGGGAACGCGTGGCCGAGCTCGCGCAGCTCGTCGAGGTCCGCGGTCGAGAGCGTGACCGTCGCCTCGCGCGGCGCCGAGGACTCGGACGGGTCGCGCACGCCAAGCCGCACCTCGACGGGCCCGTCGCCCGCGGTGGCCGTCGCCTTGGCGACGAGCGCGTTCCTTAGGTCGCGCACCGTGGCGACGGGTGTGCCGTCGACCGACGCGATGCGCGAGCGCGGCAGGAGCGCGAGCGGCTTCGCAGGCGTGCCGCGCGTGCCTTCGCCCGACGAAACCACATCCACCGTGCGCGCGAGAAGCGGCAGGTCGAACGCCGGCTCGAGATAGACGCCCGCGCGGCCCTCTCCGTCGGTGCGCACATCGACCGCCTGCTCGACGCCCTCACGCAGCACCACCGCGGGCACGCGCGACGACGGCGCGGCGCGGAAGGCGTTGCGCACATCCGACATCGTGGGTCCGTCGGCAAGGTTGACGCGCAGGAACACATCGCCCGCGCGCAGGCTCTCGGCGTTCGGGCTTCCATCGACCACGCCGCGCACGCGGGCAAGCGGAACGAATCCCGCCACGCCGAGCTCGACCATGGTCTCGTCGCCCGTCGCGGGCTCGCGAAGCGCCTCGTACTGCGGGTCGGGCGCGACCTCGGTCGATCCGCGCGTGCCGTCGGGGTTCGACCAGGAGATGCGCAGCGGCGCCGCGCCGTTGGCCATGGTGGCCGCGTCGAGCGCGGCGAATGTCGAGGCGGCGCGCGTGTTCACCGACTCGATCCTCGAGCCCGGCCGCATGCCCGCCTTCGCGAGCGTGCCGCCGTCGGTCGTGGGGATCGCGGCGAGAATGCGCTCGATCTCGGTCCGTGAGCTGCGCACATCGGTGATGGTCGTGCTGCGCGCGGGGTCGACGCCGATCGACAGCAGCCCCATGCGCTCGTCCCGCTTCGGCTCGACGAGGAAGCGGAGAGGCGTGCCCGCACGGTCGACATCGATCGCAAGCTTCGCGCCGGGCTTCGCCATCGCCGCCGCGACGCGCATGTCGATGAAGGTCGCCACGGGTTCGCCGTCGATCGCGGTGACCACATCGCCCGGGCGCAGCCCGTCCTCGATGCTGCTTCCAGGGGCTGGCACGGCCTCTGCGCGCGCCGCAGGCCCCGCGGGCGCCACGAACCCGACGGTCGGCGCGGGGAACCGCACACCCACAAGGAACGCCACCAGGAAGAGCACGATCGCCAGCGCGAGGTTGGCCGCGATGCCCGCGAGGATCACCACCCCGCGCCTGAAGTGCGGCGCGCGCGTGAAGCTGCGCCGGTCGTCGCTCGTCGCGCCGGGGTTGCCGTCCTCCTGCCCGAGCATGCGTACATAGCCGCCGATCGGCAGCGCGCGCAGCGAGTACTCGGTCTCCCCGAGCCCGTGGCGTTCGCGTTCGGCGTCGCTCATCTCGATGGTGCGCTTGCCGTGGCGCGAGACGACCTTCGCGTCGGCCGAGCCGAGCGTGAATCCGACGCCCTTCCGGTAGCTCGCGATGCACGGGCCCATCCCGATCGCGAATCCGTCGGCGCGGATGCCCGCCCACTTCGCGGCCAGGAAGTGGCCGAGCTCGTGGATGAAGATCAGGAAGCCGAAGCCGAGAAGAACGAGGACGAATCCGGAGAGCGCGCTCACGGGCGCATCTTACGCATGGACGGCGCCCACGAGCGACGCCGCGTGCGTGCGCGCCGCGCGGTCGGCGGCCATGACATCGGCGAGCGTCCGAACAGGCTCCGCAGGCAGGGCGCGCAGCGTGTCGGCGACCACCGAGGTGACCTCGAGGAAGCCGATCCTGCGGTTCAGGAACGCGTGGACCGCGACCTCGTTGGCGGCGTTCAGCACCGCGCCCGCGGTGCCGCCCGCGCGGATCACCCCGTGGGCAAGGCCGATCGCGGGAAAGCGCGCGTGGTCGACAGGCTCGAAATCGAGCGAGCGCAGCGCCGCGAAGTCGAGCTTGCGCGACGGGCCCTCGAGGCGCTCGGGGTCGCACATCGCCTGCTGGATCGGCGTGCGCATGTCGGGCGGCGAAAGCTGCGCGA
>JBJTOV010000409.1:0-5641 GCA_046074745.1 Planctomycetota bacterium
CGTGCACTGCCTGGCACCGCACGGCACGTGCCAGGCACTGCCGGAAACGACGGAAGCGCGGTGCCCACCGCGAGAACGCATGCCGTTCTCGGGGCGCGGGAGGCGATCCTGCTGCACCAGGGGTGACTCGTGGCACAGAGCTTGTGGTGACAGGCACATGCCATCTGGTGCCTGGCACTGCACGGCACGTGCCAGGCACGGGTCGGACAGGCGCTGCTTGGGGGGTCAATCGACGAGCAGGATGTCCACCGCCGCCGGTCCGTGCACGCCCGTCACAAGTACGCCCTCGATGTCAGCGGTCTTCGAGGGCCCCGTGATCACGGTCGTCGACGCCGCGTCGAGTGCATCGGCATGCAGCTCGAAGAGATCGACGAGGTCGGGCAGGAGCTGGGACACCCGTACGATCGCGATGTGGATCGGCGGCGTGATCCACGCATTTCGGATTCGGCCGTTTGTCGACACGACGATCGAGCCGCTCTCGGCGATCGCGGCGTCGACATCGGTGATGCCGACCTCGCAGTCGAACAGAATGTCGTCATCATCGTTCGGAGCGAGGCGGCTGCCTGCGGCGGCGATCGCGATATGGGCGAGGGCCGCATCTCGAGCGGCGACAACCGTTCGGCCGCGTCCCTCGAGCATCGAGCGCAGGGCATCTTCGAGCCCACCCGCTCCGATCCGAGTCACCCGCATTCCGACCGCATGCGCCTTCGCTGCGAACAGTGCGGGGAGATCGGCTCCGTCGCCCGCGACGCGGCGCACGACTGCGTGCGTAGGAACCTCGGCCTCGGCGACAGGCTGCGTGCGCACGGCGTCGCGCACCCGCGCGACCAGGGATGCAACCGCCGGGCTCCGCCCTGTCATCGCGCGCTCCTTTGCGCCAGCCACGCGCGGAAACTCTCGCCCGTCCCGACGCCGAGATCGCGCGACTGCGTCCACCCCGCGGCCGGCCCTGGTGCGCTCGAGAGCCAGGAGACATCGCCGTCCTCGCGCCCCATCAGTCGTGCGTGCGTCCGCGCGGCTCGCAGCGCAAGCCGGAACAGCGCAGGCCGCTCGGCAAGCCATCGCCAGATGCGCAGCATGGCCGCCTCGCTGCGCGGCGAGAGCTTGCGCCGCCGGAGCTCCGCGCGTGCGTGCAGCAGGAACTTCGGAATGTCGATCTTCACAGGGCACGCCTCGTAGCACGCCCCGCAGAGGCTCGAAGCGCGAGGCAGGTCGGGGTAGTTCGCAAGACCCGCGTTCGGTCCGCCCGCGGCGCGGTTGAGCTCGGGCGTGAGCACCGCGCCGATCGGCCCCGAGTACACCGACCCGTACGCGTGGCCGCCGACCTTCCGGTACACAGGGCACGCGTTCAGGCACGCGCCGCACCGGATGCAACGCAGGAGATCGCGCTTCTCACTCGCAAGCACGCCCACGCGGCCGTTGTCGACGAGCACGAAGTGCAGTTCCTTCGGTCCGCCATGCTCGCCCGCGCGGCGCGGACCGCGCACGAACGAGGTGTACACGGTGAGCGGCTGCGCGGTGCCGCTGCGCGCGAGCAGCTTCAGGAACGGCGCGAGGTCGCGCGCGCCGCGGATCAGCTTCTCGATGCCTACGAACACGATGTGCACGGGCGGCCCACCCACCGAAAGGTCGAAGTTGCCCTCGTTGGTGCAGATCACCGCGGCGCCCTCGTCGGCGAGCAGGAAGTTCGCACCCGAAACGCCGAGGTCGGCCCTGCGGTAGAGCCCGCGCATGTGCTCGCGGGCGATCATCGTGAGCTCGGTCGGGTCCTCGGTGTATCGCGCGCCGAGCACGCGCTGGAAGCTTCGCGCGGTCGCGACGCGGTCCTTGTGGATCATCGGCGTCACGATGTGCGAGGGCGCATCGCCGTCGATCTGCAGGATGAACTCGCCGAGGTCGGTCTCGAGCGTGGAGATCCCGTTTCGCTCGAAGCAGTCGAGGAGCCCGATCTCCTCGGTCACCATCGACTTGCTCTTGACGCACGACTTCGCGCCGTGCGCGCGGGCAATGTCGAGCGCCACATCGCACGCCTCCGCCGCCGTGGCGGCCGCGTGCACGCGCGCGCCCGAGCGCTCGGCAGCCTCGATGAACCGCTCGAGCAGTTCGTCGAGGTGGTCGAGGGCGTGCTGCTTGGTGCGTGCGGCGCAATCGCGCAGCGCGTCGTAGTCGGCGCCGAAATCGCGGCCGAACACGCCGCCGCGCTGCTCGTCCTTCAGGTGCGTGGCGCGGCCCACGAACAGCTGCAGCTTGAGATCGCGCACCGCCTCGCGCGCCCGCGGCTTCATGTCGAAAGGAAGTGCGGGTGCGATGAGCTCGTTCACGGCGTCGCCCCGTCCACGACCTCGCGCTCGAGCAGGCCGAGCGACTCAGCGAGCGCCTCGGCGGGAGAAATCACGCGCAGCGCGACCTGCCGGCGGTGCGCGAGGCCCGCGAGATGCGCCGCGCATCCCGTGTCGCTCGCGACGAGCGTGCGTGCGCCCGTCGCTGCGACATGAGCCAGCTTCTCCTCGCCGAGCGCGGTCGAGACTTCGGGGAACTGCGTGCTGAACATGCCGCCGAACCCGCAGCACTGCGCCATGTCGGGCAGCGCGCGCAGGTCGCCGCATCCGGCGCGCCCGAGGAACGGCGCCGTGCAGCCATGGCGCTGGATTCCGCGCAGGTGGCACGCGTCGTGGCAGGTGAGCGTGGCGCCGCTCGGCTGCGCGGGCCGCATTGATGCAGGGTCGATGCCGAGCTTCACCTCGAGGAACTCGACGAGTTCGAAGGTCTTCCGCGCGAGCGACCGTGCGGCCGCCTGCTCGGTCGATCCGCTGGCGAACAGGCCCGCGAACTTCTCGCGCACGACCGAGCAGCATGAACCCGAAGGCGTGACCACCGCGTCGAACGGTGCGAAGACCCTGCACATCCGCTCTGCAAGCCGCGCGGCATCCTGCGGCAGCCCGTTCGACAGCATCGGCTGCCCGCAGCAGGTCTGCGCCTCGGGAACCTCGACCGCGACGCCGCAACGCTCGAGGACGAGCACCGTGGCCTTCAGCGCACGCGGCGCAAGCGCCTCGGCAAGGCAGTTCGTGAACAGGGCGACGCGCACGGGTGGAATGTACCGATGAAGGGCGTGTTGCGCGGGCGTGCTGGGTGGCGGCCGGGTTGGCGGTCAGCCTCCCGCGGCCGCGTGCAGGATCGAATCGGCAAGGCTCGGAGCCGTGATCGCCATGGTCGCCGCGATCAGCCCCGACGCGGCCAGGAGCAGCACGGCCTCGACCGCGAGGAACGCCGCCACGCGCGCGCGGCTGGCGCCGAGGCGGCGCATCAGGCGGAGTTCGTCGGCGCGCAGGCGGATCGAGAGCGCGAAGGTCGTGGACGCGACGAGGGCGACCAGGATCGCGGTGCCTGCGGCGATCGCGCCGAGCACGCGGCCCACGCCGAAGATGCGGTCGAGCACGCGGTCGGCGAACTGGTCGGGGCGGACGGCGAGCAGAGGTTCCTTCTCGGAAGTGAAGCGGCCGAGGAGGATCGCCTGCGCCTTCGCGTCGCGCGGGAAGACGAGCGCGGCCGAGATGGGGAACGAGTCGGGCGAGCCGTGGAAGTGGAACGACCCCGCGATCGAGCCTGCGGCGCGTCGGTCGATCGGCAGCGCTTCGCCGGCGATGGTGCGGTCGCCGTCGGAGCCGATCGCGGCGCCGGGAACGGTCGAGGAGCTCGGATCGTCGTGGCCGTGGCCAAGGCCTGCGATCGTCCACATGGTGCGCAGGTCGACGAACACGGCGTCGTCGTCGGGCGAGGCGGTGGGTGGCAGGATTCCCGAGACCACGAGTTCGAGCGGAAACACGCCCGCGAGGTTCGACAGCGAGGCGGGGTCGGTGAACAGGCGGTCGCCGACCGACAGGCCGCGGCTTTGCGCGGCGCGCGCGCCGAGCACGCAGTCGCCGATGGTGGCGAACATCGCGCCCTTCGCGGCTCGGAGTTCGCGGCGGTCGAAGTAGTCGATGGTCGTTCCGACGACGGGGTGGCTTCCTGCTGTCGCGCCGAGGGCGATCGGCACGGCGGCGGCGAGGCGCTCCGACTCGATGCGTGCGAGATCGCCGAAGGAAAGCCCGCGCGGCGGCGTGGCCGCGAAGAAGAGCGCGCCGAAGACGAGATCGGACTCGCTGCCGCGCGCGCCGATCACGATGGGCGCGATGGCGGTGCGGTCGCGCATGCTGGCCGAGGCCTGCTCGAGCAGTGCGCCGAGTGCGAGCGGGAGCCCGAGCGAGATCCCGAGCGCGGTCGCGAGCAGCGCGCTGCGCGCTCGTGCATGGCGCAGCGACGCGGTGGCGAGGAAGAGCGCGTCGCGGATCATGCGCGGGCCTCCGCCCGATCGGCGGCGCCGAGGTCGAGCACTCGGTCGAAGAGCGGCATGATCGATTCGTCGTGCGTGGCCACGACGAGCGCGGCGTTCGCGGCGCGCGCCTCGGAAAGCAGCAGCTCCGCGATGCCGCGCTTCATGGCGGGGTCGAGGTTGCCCGTCGGTTCGTCGGCGAGAATGAGCGCCGGGCCAGTGACGAGCGCGCGCGCGATCGCGACGCGCTGGCGTTCGCCGTGCGAGAGCGTGGCGATGGCGCGGCGGTCGAAACCCGTGAGACCGACGCGCGCGAGAAGCGCGCGCGCCCGCTCGGTGCGCTCGTGGTCGACACCGCGGCGGCCGTGCAGCCTGAAGGGGAGGAGTATGTTCTGAAGGACTCCGAGCGACTCGACAAGCTCGAAGGTCTGGAACACTTGTCCAACCTCGGCGCCGCGGAAGGCGCGGCGTTCGCGCTCGCTGCGCGCGGCGTGCGGGCGGCCGAGCGCGGTCACCGAACCTTCCGCAGGCATGAGTTCGCCTGAAAGCAGTGCGAGCAGCGTGCTTTTCCCGCAGCCCGATGGGCCACGCACGGCGAGCGAACGGCTTCGCGCGACCTCGAGCGCGGGCGTGCGGAGCGTGAAGCCCGTGTCTCTGCGGAAGACGAGCGGCGTTGTTCGCACCACAGCGGTGGTTTCGGATCCTCCGGGCAGACTTGGCGCGGACGCTGCGTGCACGGCGAGAGAGTACCGCGAGGAGCCGTACACTGCGCGCATGCCGTGCCGCCTTGCCATGATCGCGTTCGCGGTCGCTGCGTATGCCTTGGGATTCGCGTCATGCGCGCCGAGCGCTGAACCGGCGGCCCCCGCGCGGGAGAAACCGCTTGTCTTCGTCTCCAATCCGTTCCTTGCCGACATGGCGCGCGAGCTGGCGGGGGATGCGGTCGAACTCCACCAGCCGTGGCGCGCGAGCGGTGGCGACCCTGCGTACTGGCGGCCTTCGGCGGATGAGATCCGCGTCATCCAGTCGTGCGATCTCGTCGTGTTGAACGGCGCCGGCTTCGAGAAATGGGCTGAGCAGGCGGCGCTTCCGCGCAGGCGGACGGTCGATACCACCGAGTCGGTGCGCGCGCAGCTGATCGAAGAGGCGGGCGAGACGCACAGCCACGGACCCGAAGGCGAGCACGCGCACGGAGGCACGGCGTTCACCACATGGCTGTCGCCCGAGATCGGTCGCGTGCAGATGGCTGCGGTTGCGGAGAGGCTTGCGGGCGTTGCGCCCGCGCGGTCGGCGGAAATCGCCGGGCGCGCCAAGGAGCTGCATGAG
>JBJTOV010000410.1:0-4832 GCA_046074745.1 Planctomycetota bacterium
CCAATTCAACCGCATCTTGGTCTGGACCCGGAATTGTTTCTGGAGGAAATACATTCAGTCCAGTAATCAATCAACCTGGACAATATACGGTGATTTTGAATGAGTCGTCTTCGAGCTTCTGGATGAAATGGCAGTGCCAAGACAGCCGCGAGACGAAGCTGCGCACCGATCCCGTCCACAGGCGCCGATCAGTGCTCGAGAGCAGGGCATCCGACGCGGGGCCCGGTTCGTCGCCGCCAAGCTGCGCAAGCCGCAGGCGAGCCGCCTGGTACGCGCGGCGCACCGACATCGTGCCCCACGCGAGGTGCGGCGAGAGCCGCGAGCACGACTCCCACGCGTGCACGGGCGAGCCCATCGTGCTGCGGTAGTCGCGCCCGCGCTCGAGCAGGAACGACCGCAGGCAGCGCAGCGCCTCGTCCGAGCCGCCGCGCTGCCTGAGCGCCGCCCGCGAGTCGGCGCCGATGGCCAGCTCCTGCCACGCCTCGCGGTCGCCGCTCGCGACCGCGTCCGAGGCAGGCGATGCGAACCGCTCGGGTGGCGCGATGCGTGGCAGCCGCATGTGCGCTTCCCATCGCGCGGCCCAGCCGTCGCGCCCAGCGCTCGGGCGAAACACCCCGTGCTGACGAAACTCCTCGAACCGCACGCCGCGGCGGCGGCACCCTCGCGCCACGCGCAGGTCGCGCGCGTAGGTGACCGCGTTCCCCGTTTCCTCGTGCGCGAGCACCGCCTCGACGGGCAGCGCGTCGCACAGCGCGCCCAGCACATCGGTGATCTCGCCTACGCGCCGCAGGAGCCGCGCGCCAGGAGCTCCCGCTCGAGCTCCGCCAGCGACTCGACCACGAACGCAAGGTGCGACGGATCGGCGTCGGGCGCGCGCCAGACCTCGGGCTCGAACGCGTACAGCGCCACCATGGGCGTGCCCGACTCACGCCAGCGCCGCGCGGCTTCCGCCAGCGGCGCGTGGTCGTCGATGCGGAGATCGCGCTTCAGCCAGACGACATTCATCGAGTGCGGCCCTTCGCTCCGCGCGCTGCACCCGATGCGTCATGCGGTCGCGGAACACCGCTGTCCGCGCGTTCCCAAGAGGCCCCGTGCGAGGTCGCGTGCGGCCACGCCGGGCGTTGACGACCACGCCGGGCGCTTCCGACCCACCATGCGCCCGTGCCGCGCGTCCCGCCCCGCGCTCAGCTGTCGCGGTCGTCGTCGACCACCGTCTCCTCGGCCGACGCGGGCAGCAGCGCCTGCAGCTCGCCCTCGGTCGCCACATCGACGGTGCGCAGGCGCTTGTCGATCAGCCCCGTGCGCTTCACGGTCTTCGCGATCGCCTCGCGCGACTCGTCGAGCTTCTTCTCGACCTTCACGAGCTCCTCGCCGAAGCGCTGGAACTGGGCGCGCACCGCGGCGAGCAGCTTCTGGATCTCGGCGCTCTGCTTCTGCACCGCAAGCGTGCGGAAGCCCATCTGCAGCGCGTTCAGGTACGCGGCCAGGGTGGTCGGGCTTGCGAGCGTGACCTTGCATTCCGACTGCACCTTCTCGATGAAGCCGGGCTCGCGCGCGACCTCGGCGAACAGGCTTTCGAGGGGCAGGTAGAGCACCGCGAAGTTCGTCGTGCGCGGCGGCTTCACATACTTGTCGCGGATGTCGCGCGCGAAGCCCATCACCGACGCCAGCATCGCCTTGCGCTCGAGCTCGGCCGCGGCCACATCGCCGCGCTCGAGGCACGCGAGCATCCGCTCGTAGCTCTCCTTCGGGAACTTGGCATCGATCGGCAGGAACACGGTGGCGTCGTCGCCGTTCTCGTCCTTGCCCGGCAGGCGGATCGCGAACTCCACCGTCTCGCCGCCCGTGCGGCTCGGCTTGAAGTCGCGCTCGATCTGCGACGGATGCAGGAACTCCTCGAGTAGGCCCGCCAGCATCACCTCGCCGAACACGCCGCGCGTCTTCACGCCCTCGAGCGTCTTGCGCAGGTCGTTCACGCCCGTCGCCAGGCTCTGCACCTGCCCGAGCTCGCGGTGCACCTGCTCAAGGCGCTCGCTCACCTGCTTGAACGCCTCGCCAAGCCGCGTCTGCAGCGTCTCGTTCAGCTTCTGGTCGACCACGCCGCGCATCTCGTCGAGCTTGCGCTGGTTCTCCTGCTTCAGCTCGTCGAGCTTCTGCTGGTTCGACTGCTGCAGCGACTCGAGCCGCGACTGGATCGTGCCGCGCACGCCCTCGAGCGAATCGACCAGCTGGCGCTGCTGGCCGCCGATCGCCTTCGCGAGCTCCTCGCGGTGCACCTTCGACGCCTCGGCGGCCTCGGCGCGCTGGCTGGCGGCGTGCTGGGCGACCTCGGCGCGCAGCTTGCCCGCGCTGTCGGCGGCCTCGGTGCGGATCATCACGAACGACTCGGCGTTCGCGCGCTGGATCTGCTCGATCGCCGCGCCCGAGCGCTTCACCTCGTCGGCGATCGGGGCGATCGCGTCGCGCAGCGCCTGCGCGGCCTGCTGCGCCTCCGCCGCACGGTCCTCAGGCGAGGCGCCCGCCGACGGACGGGTGCGCAGCCAGACCATCGCGGCGGCGGTGACGGCCGCGATGGCTGCGATGACGGTGAAGGCGAGTAGGACATTCTCCATAGGGCTCTCTCCACGATCAGGATGCCGCTCGCGCGCGATTTCCGAGGGCCGTCGTCAGGACATCACGAGATATCGTCAAGCGACCGCACGGTGCCGATCGCCTGCGGGCTGAGCGCGCCGCCTGCCACCTCGAGGGCGATCGCCTGCGCGCCCGCGTTGGCCGCCGCGGCAGCGCCCGCGGGCGAGTCGTCCACCGCGAGCACGCGCGAGGAGTCGTTCACCCCGAGCTGCCGCATCGCATCGAAGATCGCCCACGGCGCGGGCGCGGGGTCGCATGACTCGTCGGTCGTCACCACCACATCGGGCGCGCCGCCGCAGGCCATCAGCCGCTCGAACTGCGGCGCAAGCAGGTGCTTCGGCAGGCACGCGATCGCCGCGGTCCGCACCCCGCGCTCGCGCAGCCGCCGGATGGACTGCACGGCATCGGCGTTCGGCTCGGCGGCCTGCGTCGCAGCCTCGAGAAGGCGCGGGGCAAGGTCGCGCTCCATCGCATCGAGGTCGTCGGGCGTGGGCCAGCGCGCATGACGCGCGCGAAACTCCTCGGCCACGCGGCCGTTCGAGAACAACCGCACGATCTGCGCGCGCGCGGTCGGCCCGCGCGAGGCCAGCAGGTCCTGCTCGGAGAGCGCCACGCCCCAGCGCGCGAAGGTCGCGCGCACCGCGCCATGGATCGCGCGGCGGTCGCGGTCGAACAGCACGCCGTGCCACGAGAAGACGACGGCCTGCGCGTCGCGCAGCGCTTCCTTCGTCCTCGGCACTAGGCGTCCCTCCGCAGGCGGGCGCGATCGAGCTCGCGCTCGGTGGGAATCGCGAGCAGCCCGATCAGCGGCGCGTCGGGCGCCGTCTGGATCTGCACCAGGCGGATGGGCGTGGGCGGGTAGTAGCGCAGCAGTCCGCCCGGGAAGGGGCCTTCGCCGCGGACATCCCAGAACTCGCCGAGCGGGATGCGCAGCGTCTGCCCCGCCTCGAGCGACGCGACGCGGTGTAGGTAGCGCTGGTTGAGCCAGAGGTCGACATTCTCGAACCGCTCGACGGTGGCGTTCACGATCAGCATCGCGTCGCCGTCGTTGGTGACCTGGATCTCGGCCACGCGCGCCTGCGGCAGGTGGAAGGGATAGGCCCGCGACGCGCGCTCGGGCTCGTAGCGCACCGAGGTGCAGCCGGCGGCGGCGAGCATGCAGCCCGCCACGATGCCGCTCAGGGCAGGCGTGGACAAGGCGCGGGCGCGGCGGGCGGCGGGTCGCATGCGGCCAATGTAGCAGAGCGCCCCGCGCGGCCTGTCAGCCGATTCCCGCGGCCTTCCCGCACAGAACCGCCAGTTCCTCGGCCCGCGCCGCGGTCGGCGCCTCGGCGATCACGCGCGCGATCGGCTCGGTGTTCGACGCGCGCAGGTGCACCCAGCCGTCGGCGAAGTCGATGCGCACGCCGTCGGAATCGTTCACGCGCTCGCCCGCGAACGCCGCCTTCAGGCGCGCGAGCGCCGCCGACACCGCGGGCAGCCCGCCGATCGAAGAGAGGTCGATCTTCTTCTTCACGATCGCATAGCGGGGCAGCGCGTCGACGATGCGCGACAGCGGCTCGCCGCGGCTCGCGACGAGGTCGAGCACGAGCGCCATCGCGCTCAGCGAGTCGCGCACCCAGCACACCTCGGGCAGGATCACGCCGCCGTTGCCCTCGCCGCCGAGGATGCCGCCCGCGGGCTTCAGCGCGGCCACCACATTCGCCTCGCCCACCGCCGTGCGCAGCACGGTCGACCCCGCGAATCGCGCCGCCACATCGTCGACCATGCGCGAGGTCGAGAGGTTCGCGGCCAGCGTGCCCTTGCCGCGCAGCTCAAGCATGCGCAGCGCGGCGAGCACCAGCGTGTACTCCTCGCCGATGTAGCGGCCGTTCTCGTCGACGATGGCGAGGCGGTCGGCGTCGGGGTCCTGCGCGAAGCCGCAGGCGACCCCCGCGGTCGCGCGCACCGCGGCGGCGAGGTCGGTCAGGTTCTCGGCGATCGGCTCGGGGGTGTGGCCGAACACGCCCGTCTGCTCGCCATGGATCACGGTCGCGCCTACGCCGAGCGCGTCGAGCAGCATCGGGCCCGCCTCGCAGCCCGACGCGTTCACGCAGTCGAGCACGACGCGAAGGCCCTTTCCGCGGGTCCGTCCCGCGGCGCCCGTCGCCTCGAGCACGCGGTCGACATGCATGCGCGCGCCGCGCGCGTCGGATGTCACG
>JBJTOV010000411.1:0-14897 GCA_046074745.1 Planctomycetota bacterium
GCCTCCGCGCGCGCAGCAGCCGCCGCAGAGGCCACGAACACGGGATTCACGCTCGACATCTCGAGGCTCGCCGGCTTTCCGAGCGCATCGCACGCCGCCTTCAGCCGGATACCCGCCCCGCGCGAGCCCGTGAAGCCGAGCGCGGCGACGCCCGCATGCGCGAGCAACGCCTCGCCGTCCTCGTGCGCGCAATCGAAGAAGCACTGGATCGCGGCGGCCGGAATGCCCGCCGCATCGCGTGCCGCGCAGCAATGCAAGAACAAGCGCGCCGTCGTGTTCGGGTGACCGGGATGCGCCTTCGCGATCACGGGGTTGCGCGCGGCGATTCCCGCGCAGAAGTCGCCGCCCGTGATGCCGTTGAAGGCAAGCGGAAAGTTCGACGGACCGATCGCAAGCACCGCGCCGCCGAGCGGCATGAGCCGCGCGCGCAGCGCGTTCTTCGCATCGGTCGCGACCTCGCGCCACGACTCGTCGCGCAGGCAGCGCGCCGCCTCGCGCATCTGGAAGGTCGTGCGGTTGAACTCGACCTCGCTCAGGCGCGGGGCGAGCGGCAGCGCCGTCTCGCGGTGTGCGATCGCCGCGATCCCGGCGCGGTCGCCCTCGAGCCGCGCCGCGCAGCCCTCGAGGAATCCCGCCAGAACCGCGCCGTCGGCGTCGGCCATCGCGTCGACCGCATCGAGCGCCGCCAGCGCCATCGCCTCGAGCTCGCCGCGCGTCGTGCGCGCGAACTCCGCGCCGAACGCCTCGCCCGTCGCAGGATCCACCGCACGCATGCGCCCTCCCGGGTTCAGGTTTCGACGATGCGCGCGCCGCGCTCGTCCCAGCCGATGCGCACATCGGCCTTGCCCGCCAGGAAATCGACCAGCCACGCGCCCAGCGCGCCGTGCCGCCAGTCGCCCTCGGGGAAGAGCGTCGCCGCCGGATCGCCCTTGCGCGACAGCCACCAGCGCGACAGGTCGCCGCGCGTCACCACCATCGCGGGCGCAAGGCCCATCGCGATGCAGCGCGCGCTCGAGATCGCCAGCAGCGCGTCGATCTTGGTGCGGTCGTCGGCGGTCTCCTCGGTGAGCTTGCCGTGCGCGAGCTTCTCGGGCGGCATCTTGCCGCCCTCGTCGACCGCCTGCGCGATCGCGTCGCCGTACTTCTGCGCGAAACGCTTGGGCAGCCCGCGCACCGACGCAAGCTGCGGCCCAGACACGGGCCGCTGGCGCACGATCTCGGCCATCGTCTCGTCGGGCATGACCACGCGGTGCGGCAGGTCCTCCTTGCGCGCGATCTCGTCGCGCAGCCGCGTCAGCAGCCGCAGCGTGGGGATCTGCGCGGGCTTCATCGGCCACGACTTCATCGTGCGCCGCACCTGCGACTCCTCGTCGAAGCGCGCGGGCACCGTGGCGCTCAGCTCGCATTCGCGCATCGCCCATGCCAGCGTGCCGCGCTTCTCGAGGTCGGCCCTCAGCCGCTCCCACACGAGCGGCAGGTAGCGCACATCGTCGGCCGCGTAGCGGAGCTGCGCCGCGGTCAGCGGGCGCGCATCCCAGTTGGTGAAGGTGTGGCCCTTCGCGATGCGGTGGCCGGCGAAGCGCTCGACCAGCTTCTCGAGGCCCGCGGGCCACGGCATCTCGGCGAACGCCGCGGCCACCTGCACATCGAGGATGTTGGCGGGCTCGCGGCCGAGGATGCGGCGCACGGGCTCGAGGTCCTGCGTGCCCGCGTGCACCAGCGTGAGGAGCGACGGATCGGCGACGAGTTCGAAGATCGGCGCGAGGTCGGGCACCGCCACCGCGTCGATGATGCCGACGCGCTCGGTGGTCGCGAGCTGCACCACGCAGATGCGCGGCCAGTAGCTCTCCTCGCCGATGAACTCGGTGTCGTAGGCGAACAGGCCCTTCTCGCGGATGTGGGCGAGCAGGCTTGCGAGCTGCGGCGCGGTCGTCACCAGCTCCGCGTCGCCCCGCGGCACCAGCTGGTGCTCGAGGTGCGGCGCGCCGGGCGCGTCGTCGTCCTGGGTGGCGGCGTGATGGCGCTCGCGCTTCTTGCGTCGGTAGTTCAGGTTCATCGCGCGGAGGACGAGGTGCGGTTGCGGACGCTTTCGACCACCGACGCGGCCACATGCTCGAGCTGCGCCTGCGTGAGGTCGGGGTAGATGGGCAGCGCGATCGACTCGAGCGCGGCGCGCTCGGCGTGCGGAAAGATGCCCTTCGTGTAGTGGAGGTGCGCGAAGCACTTCTGCAGGTGAAGCGGCACGGGGTAGTAGATCTCGGTGCCGATCTTGCGGTCGGTCAGGTCCTGGCGCACCGCGTCGCGGATCTCGGCGGGCACGCGCACCGTGTACTGGTTGTAGATGTGGCGCGCTCCCGCGGGCGCGGCCTTCGGGAAGCGCAGCGGCAGGCCGCCGTCGCCCACCGCCGTCGACGAGTCCGACGCGCCCGCCGCGCGGAAGGCGGCATCGTAGAACGCGGCGTTCCGCTGGCGGCCCGCGCTCCACGCATCGAGGTGGCGCATCTTCACCGACAGGATCGCCGCCTGCAGCGCGTCGAGGCGCGAGTTCAGGCCGACCTCGTCGTGGTAGTACTTCGGCTCCATGCCGTGGTTCCGAAGGCGCATCATGCGCGTGGCCAGCGCGTCGTCGTTCGTGGTCACGATGCCGCCGTCGCCGAAGCCGCCGAGGTTCTTCGACGGGAAGTAGCTGAAGGTGCCGATCGCGCCGCGCGAGCCGACGCGGCGGCCCTGCGGATCCTCGGTGCCGATCGCCTGCGCCGCGTCCTCGATGACGGGCACGCCGTGCTCGGCCCCGATCGCAAGCATGGCGTCGAGGTCGGCCGCCTGGCCGAACAGGTGAACGGGAATGATCGCCTTGATGTTCCCGTGGCAGCGGAACGCCGCGCGGGTCGACTCGGGGCAGATGTTGTAGGTGGCGGGGTCGATGTCGACGAACACGGGCTGCGCACCGAGGCGGTGCACGCTGCCCGCGGTCGCGAAGAAGGTGTAGGTCGGGCACACGACCGCGTCGCCCGCCTTGATGCCGAGCGCCATCAACGCGAGCAGGATGGCGTCGGAGCCGTTGGCGCAGCCGATCGCGTGCTTCGCGTGGCAGTACTTGGCGGTCGCCGCCTCGAGCTCGGCGATCTTCGGGCCGCCGATGAAGTACTGACTCTCGATCACTTCCTTGACGACGGGCTCGATCTCGGAACGGATGGTCGCGTACTGCGCCTTCAGGTCGAGCAGCGGAACGGTCACGGCGGCAGCTGTTGCGGTCGTCACGGGGTACTCCTGGCCTCCCCGCCACGGCGCGAGCCGCGGGAACGGGGAGATGCGCCATTGTGACGAATCCGAGGGGGTCGGGCTAGCGGGAAGGCGCTCGGCGGGGTCCGTGGCCGAGGCCGGTCGAACCGAATCCGCCTGCGCCGCGGGCTGTTTCCGTAAGTTCCTCTACGGAAACGACTTGTGCGTGCTCCACGCGGGCGATCACCATCTGGGCCACCCGCATGCCGTGCTCCACCACGAACGGCGCGCGCCCGAGGTTGATCAGGGGAACCTTCACCTCGCCGCGGTAATCGGAGTCGATGGTGCCGGGCGCGTTCGGCATCGAGATGCCGTGCTTGGTGGCAAGGCCCGAGCGTGGGCGCACCTGCGCCTCGAACCCCGCGGGCAGCGACATGGCGAACCCGCACGGAACCAGCGCGATGTCGCCCGGCTGCAGCGTGAGAGGCGCATCGAGGTCGGCCGCGAGATCGAGCCCCGCCGCGTGCGCCGACTGATAGGCAGGCAGCGTTGCGGACGAGCGAAGACGCTTGATCTGGAGCTGCGGCCCGTGCATGCGGGCAGCGTAGCGCGTCGCGCGCGCGAAGTCAGCCAAGCGCCTTCACGGCCGCAAGCACTTCCTCGGCGTGGCCGTCGACCTTCACGCGGTCGAAGCGCGCGGCCACGGTGCCGTCCTTGGCCAGCACATAGGTGGTTCGGACGATTCCCATGTACTTGCGGCCGTACATGTTCTTCTCCTGCCACACGCCGTAGGCGGCGGCCATCGCAGGAACGCCATCGGCGCCCGGGGTGTCGGCGAGAAGGGTCAGTCCGAGCGCGTACTTCGCGTCGAAGGCCTTATGGCTGTCGACCGAGTCTGGGCTGACGCCGATCACGGGGCAGCCGGACTTGGCGAAGTTCGGGCGGTTGTCGCGGAACGCGCACGACTCGACGGTGCAGCCCGGGGTGTCGTCCTGCGGGTAGAAGAAGATCACCGCCGGCTTGCCCTTCAGGCTGGCGAGGGCGACCGTCTTGCCCGAAGCGTCGGGAAGGCTGAAGGCCGGCGCGGGTGCGCCGACCGCGATGAGACCGCCATTCTGTGGCGGCGCGGTGGGCTTGCCGGACTTCGGAGCGGCAGGGGGCTTGGGGGTGGGAGCCTTCTTCGAGGTAGGCTTCTTCGAGGGGGACTTCTTTGCGGGGGACTTCTGGGCGGGGGACTTCTTGGCGGGAGACTTCCTGGCGGAAGCCTTCGCGGAGGCTCCGGTACCCGCCGTGGAAGCACGCTGCGGGGCGGGCTTCGGCGTGAGCATCATCGCGGGCTTCGACGCCGGCTTTCGGGCTGGCTTGCTGGAGGACTTGGGCGAGGACTTGGGCGAGGACTTCGGCGAGAACTTGGGCTTCGCGTTCGTCACCGTCTTGGACCCGGTCTTGCTCTTGGCTTTCTTGGTGGCTGCAGGCATGGGGCGCTGCGTTCGCTGCGGCATACCCACGGATTCACCGTGGTGCGCACTCGGCCACCGTGGGTGCTCGACGACGCCGTGCACTCGGCCACGCCGCTCGATCGACCACACCGCGCGCGACCACTCCGCGATGCGCGGTCTCCACGGCGCCTCCGAACCGCTGTGCCCTACGGCCGCCCGCGGAGCATGTCGATGTGCGGAATCCCGTCCTCGTCGTAGACCTCCGATACTCGCACGAAGCCGAGCCCCGCGTAGAACCGCTCGAGGTACGCCTGCGCGCCGATGCGAATCGCAGTCTCGTCGCCCACCGCCGCGATGCCGCGCCGCATGAGCTCGCGGCCAAGGCCGGTTCCGCGCACCTTCCCCGAGGTGATCACCCTGCCGAGGCTGAGCTCCGCGAACTTCACGCCCGCAGGAACGATGCGAAGGTACGCGACGATCTCGCCGTCGTCCCGCTCGGCCCAGAGGTGGCGGCTGTACGGATCGATGCCGTCGGCGTCCTGGTACGGACAGCGCTGCTCGACCACGAACACCTCGCTGCGCAGCGCCATGATCGCGTAAAGCTGCCGCGTGGTCAGTTCGTCGAATCCGCGCTCATGCCAGGTGAGGTGCACGCGGCGGACTATACGGCGGGGGTGCATGCATCGGCGCGCATCCCCTGCCGCCCCCGGGCGCGGTGCTGCACGCGACGCTCGAGGTGCGAGAGCCCGACGCGTGGCGGATCAACGCGTGAAGGATCAACGCGTGGAGATTCAACGCGTGGAGAATCAACGCGTGGCGAATCAAGGCATGGACGACCGATGCGCGGAAGAACGACGCGCCGTCGCGTCGCCGCATCACCGCATGTCGTCGCGACGGAAATCGAGATCGGGGCGCGGGCTCGGGTTTCGCTCCACCCAGTCGGTGCGGTAGCAGCCCACCCAGCGGGTCGGCTCGACCTGAACCAGCGCGTACTCGTCGCGCTCGGGCACCGTGGCGGGCTTCACGCCCTTCGGCGGGTCGGGCCACCACGGCACCAGATTGCCGAGTTCGCCCTCGAATCCGTGCAGCCTGAACTGCGCGGGGTCGTGCACCACCTCCTCGACGGTGGTGAGCCGGTGCTTGCGGTCGCGCAGCGTCGGAATCGAGTTGAACAGCCCGCGCGTGTACGGGTGCAGCGGACGGTCGAAGAGCTCGAATACCCGCGCGTACTCGACCACGCGCCCCGCGTACATCACGCACACCACATCGGCGTTCTCGGCGACCACGCCGAGGTTGTGGGTGATCAGCATGATGCCCATGCCGCGCGTGCGCTGCAGGTCGCGCAGCAGCTCGAGGATCTGCGCCTGGATCGTGACATCGAGCGCGGTCGTCGGCTCGTCGGCGAGGAGCAGCTTCGGCTGGCACGCAAGCGCCATCGCGATCATCACGCGCTGGCGCATGCCGCCCGAGAACTGGTGCGGATACGCGCGCATGCGCTCCTCGGGCTTCGGGATGCCGACATCCTTCAGCGCCTGCACCGCCACATCCCACGCCTTCTCCGCGCCCACGGCCTGGTGGAGCAGCACCGCCTCGACGATCTGGTCGCCGATCGTGTAGACCGGATTCAGGCTGGTCATCGGCTCCTGGAAGATCATCGCGATCTTGCCGCCGCGAACCTTCAGCATCTCGCTTTCGGGGTACGAAAGGATGTCGCTGCCCTCGAACAGGATCGACCCGCGGTCGAAGCGCCCGGGCGGACGCGGGATGAGCTGCATGGTGCTCATCGCGGTCACGCTCTTGCCGCAGCCCGACTCGCCCACGACCGCGAGCGTCTGGTTCGGGTGCACGGTCATCGACACTCCCGCCACCGCCTGGATGCGCGGACCGCCCGCCGAGTTGGCGAAGCTCACCGCGAGGTCGGAGACCTCGAGCATGGGCTTCGTGCGCGCGTGCGCCTTCGACTCGGACATGCTTGCCGCCGACTGCATCAGTGCGCCGCCTTTCGGAGCTTCGGATCGATCGCGTCGCGCATCGCCTCGCCCAGCATGTTGTAGCTGAGCACCGTGAAGAAGATCGCGAACCCGGGGAAGATCGCCAGCCACCACACGAAGGTGCCCGTGGTGCCCGTCGCGCTCGAGAGCAGCTTCCCCCACGACGCCTGCCCATCGGGACCGAGCCCGAGGAAGGACAGCGTGGCCTCGGCGATGATCGCGGCGGCGACCGCGAACGACGCATCGACCAGCACGGGCGTCACGCCGTTCGGCAGCATGTGCTTGAACAGCACCGACCTGAGCGGCAGACCCGCGGCCTGCGCGCCCTGCACGAAGTCCTGCCTGCGCAGCTTCAGGAATTCGGCGCGCGTGAAGCGCGCCGCGCCCGTCCACGACACGCACCCGATGATCGCCATCATCATGTAGGTGTTGCGCGGAAGCACCGCGGCGGCCACGATCAGCAGGAACAACACGGGAATGGCCATGAAGATCTCGACCACGCGGAAGAGCATCAGGTCGACCCAGCCGCCGAAATAGCCCATCAGCGCGCCGATGGTCACGCCGATCAGCACGGCGAGACCCGTGGACACCAGACCGATCGAGATCGACAGGCGGCACGCCCACAGAAGCTGCGACAGCACATCCTTGCCGATGGCGTCGCTGCCGAGGACGAGCGTGCGCTCGCCGATCGGGCGGTCCTTGAGGTCGGGCAGCGCCTCGCCCACCTCGGTCAGCGGCGGAAGCACATAGAAGTCGGAGCGGCCGAAGTCGGGCGAGAACGGGATGATCGTGTAGGTGAGCGCGTAGTCGCCCGAGGCCTGCTGCGCGTCGTAGGTGTCGAAGTCGACCAGGCGGTCGGACCAGCGGGTGGCGCTCGCCGAGACGGCGGCCACCGCGGTCAGGGCGACCATCGTCCAACGCAGCGCGCTGCGCCGCGTCAGCACCAGCGCAGCGGCGGCCGCGAGCGCGCCCACCAGGCCCGCGGCGATCCACGGGAACGCATCCGCGCGGCCGAGCTCTCTGATCCACGGCGCGCTGTCGATGTTGCGCGACCACGCCGAGATGCCGCTCGCCACCACCGCGGTGAAGCCGCCCTGCAGCGCGAGGAGCAGGAGCAGCCCGAGCCGCCCCGACCTGTCGGCCTCGCCGAAGCGAGCCGCGAGCGTCCGCGAGACCAGCATGAACGGAATGCCGAACATGCCGGCCGCGAGCAGCAGGATGTCGACGCTGGTCAGGTTCTGCCAGAGCGGCGAGTCCCAGGCGCCCGTCTTCAGGTCCTTGCGGAGCAGCGGATGCGCGTTGGCCACGACGGGCGCGAAGACCGCGAAGAACGCGACCGTGCCGATCCAGCCGAGCGCCATGCGCGCGCCGAAGCGCGCCACCACGCGGTCCCAAGCGTCGGCCCAGAAGCCCTTGGCGCGCGCGGCACCCACGCCGCGCATCGCCTCGATGCCGCTGATCGCCTCGGGCACCGGCGCCTGCGCGCCGCCCTTTCCCGCGGATGGCTTCGACGCGTCACTCATAGCTCACCCGCGGATCGGCCACCGCATAGAGGATGTCTGCGAGAAGCAGCGCGCCGAGGTTCACGCACGCCACCATGAAGGTGTTGGCGAGGATCAGCTCGCGGTCGCGCTGGTTGATCGCGTCGAGGATCAGGCTGCCCATTCCCGGCACCGAGAAGATGCGCTCGATCACCACGGAACCCGCGAGCGTGGCGGGAAACACGGTCACGAACATGGTGATCAGCGGCAGAAGGCTGTTGCGGAACACATGGTGGATCACCACATCGCGCCTCGCCACGCCCTTCGCCTTCGCCGTGCGCACATAGTCGGCGTTGAAGTTGTCGAGCATGGCCGCGCGCGTCTGCTTCGACAGCACCGCGAAGCCGCCGTACACCAGGCATGCCACGGGCAGCACCATGTGCCACAGCGCGTCGAGCAGCCATCCCATCTGCCACGACCCGTCCGACTGCGTTCCCGGCAGGAATGTCCAGCTCTCGGCGGCCCGGTCGTGCAGCCCCGACACGGGGAACATGCCGAGGTACTGCTGGTTGGCGAGGTAGCCCACCGCGAGCACGCCTGCCCACACCGTGGGGATCGACCACAGCGCGACATAGGTGGCGCCTGAGAACTTGTCGAACCACGAGCCGGCGCGCGCGCTCGCCAAGATGCCCGACGGAATCGCGATCAGGTAGATGATCGGGAACGCGATCAGGTTGAGGAGCAGCGTCACGGGCAGCGCGCTCGAGATGAGGTCGGTCACGGGCCTGCTCTTCGAGAACGCCACGCCAAGGTCGGGCGAACCCACCCAGACCAGGCCGGGGATCACGCGCAGACCCGCCTCGGGAAACGGCTTGGCGGCGAAGGCTGCGTCGAGCACCTCGCGGTCGACGCACGCCTTGCGCCATGCTGCCCGGAGCGCGGCACCCGCCTTCTCGACGGCGGGCCACGCGGCGCTCGACTTGTCGGGCTGCGAGCCCTCGAGCTTCTCCGACACGATGCGCCCCTTGCGGTCGAGCAGGTCGGGGCGCTTGATCGATTCGGCGTACACCGCGAGCTCGCTCTCGAACTGCCGCTTGGCCGCGAGATAGCGCGAGCGGCCCGTCAGCGCGTCGTTCGACACCTTGCGGTAGGCGCGCTGACGGTCTTCCTCGGCCGACGATCGAGAGAGCGGGTCACCATTCGCCGCCGAAGCGATGCCCGCCGCCTCGGCCGCGACAGCCGCCTCGTCGAGCGGTCCGCCGATCCAGTCGACGAGCGGCGGGTCGGGGATCTCCTTCGGCGGGCGCAGCCGCTCGCCCGCGGGGGTGAGCTGGTCGCGCGTGCCGAACTTGACGGGCGAGATGCGGTGAAGCCATCGGCCGTACTGCACGAGCACGGGGTCGTTCAGGCCGTAGCGGTCCTCGAGATAGGCCTGCAGGATCGCGGCCTTCGAGGCGTCCTGCTGGCCGCCCGACACCGACAGCGCGGCGCCGATGCCGCCCGGCGACAGCGCGAGCAGGCAGAACACGACGAATGTGATGCCGACCACCGTCGGCAGCATGAAGAGGATTCGTCGTGCGATGTAGTTCAGCATGCCGGCCCGATCCGCTCGTCAACCATCCGTCCTCTGAAAGCCCGCAGCCTCACTCGCCCGGGGACGCCACCGAACCCGCGCGGAAGAACTCCCACGGCTCGAGGCCCGTCTTGTAGGTGTTCACATTGCCGACCGACTTCTTCACGAAGCGCAGCCACGGCGAGACGCGGATGAAGGTGTACGGCTGGTCCTCGTGGAGCAGCGCCTCGAAGTCGTGCCACAGCTCCATGCGCTTCGTCACATCGAGCTCGGAGCGGATCGCGTCGATCAGCTGGTCGGCGCGCGGCGAGCTCCACTGCGCGAAGTTGTCGCCGCCTTCCTTGATCGACTCAGAGTGGAAGATCTGCCGCGGGTCGCTCTCGGGCGCGCTCGACGACCACGCCATGGTCAGCGCGTCGAAGTCGCGGGACTTCGAGATCTCCTGCATGATCGACCAGTCGACCACGCGCACGGTGACGAGGATGCCGACCTTGGCGTAGCTGTCCTTCACGAAGTTGGAGACGCGCTCGGCGATCTCGCCGCCGCCCGAGCGGGTGAACTCGAAGCGGAACGGATCGCCCTTCTCGTTCTCGAGGATTCCGTCGCCGTTGCGGTCGACCCAGCCCGCCTCGGCGAGCAGCGCCTTCCCCTTCGCGGGATCGAACGGCCACGGCTTCAGCGACGGATCCGACGCGGGGCTCTCGGGGTTCACCGAGCCCTTCGCGACCACGCCGATGCCCTCGAAGATGTCCTTGATGAAGCGCTCGCGGTCGAGGCACAGCGTCATCGCCTGGCGCACGCGCTTGTCGGCGAACGGCGTGTCGCGGCCGTTGCGCTTGCCGCCGTTCCACGCGATGAACGAGTAGCCCGAGCGCATGTTGATCCAGCGCAGCGACTGGTTCGCGTCGTCCCAGCCCGCTTCCTTCGTGGTCTTCACGAACTGCGGGCTCGTCGGGATGATCATGTCGCCCTCGCCGTTGCGGTACGCGACCAGCCGCGCGAGATCGTCCTGCACCACCTTGAAGCGCAGGCGGTCGAGCGGCGAGCGCGGCCCCCAGTAGTTCTCGTTGCGCGCGAGCACGAGGTCCTTGCCGGGCGCCCACTGCTCGCTCGGATCGAGGCGCTCGAGCTTGTACGGCCCCGAACCCATCAGCAGACCCGTCGAGCCGTTCACCTGCGCGGGCTCGAACTTGGAGTAGAAGTGCTTGGGAAGCACATAGATTCCCAGCGAATACTCGAGGTTGAACGACAGCGCGCGGCTGAACACGATCTCGGCCGTCTTCGCGTCGATCACCTTCACATCGACGATCTGGTCCAGCGTCGAGCGCGTGCGCTCGGCCTCGATCGAAGGGTTGAAGATGAAGTCCTTGAAGGTCCACCGCACATCCTCGGCCGTCACGGGCTCGCCGTCGGAGAAGCGCGCGTCGTCGCGGATGCGCACGCGGATCCACATGCCCTTCGGATCCTGCTGCCATGCCGAGGCGAGCACGCCGCGGAAACGCAGCGTCTTCGGGTCGTAGGCGCCCAGCGAATCGCACACGCGGTCGATCACGCGGCGCCCGTAGACATCGCTCGACAGGTACGGCGTCACCTTCGCGGGCTGGCCCTCGAAGATCTCGGTGAACTCGCCGCCCTCCTGGAAGCCCGGCTGAGACTTCGGATCGGTGGAGTAGTCCCAGCGGTCCTGCCACTCGACGGCGACGCCGGGAACGGCCCACGACTCGTCGCGGCCGCAAGAAGACGCACCCGCGGCGGCTTCGCTCGAACCACCCGAGCCTGCTCCCGACCCTGCTCCCGAGCCTCCACCTGAGGCCGAAACCGCCACGACTCCGCTCGCGAGCCGCTCCTCGATCGCCTTGAGCGCCGCGAGCACCTTCTCGTCGGAGCCCGCCCCTACATGGGGGGATGAAGCCTGGGAGGCTGAGACCTGCGAGGCTGCAGGCTGCGCCGCCGACTGCTGCGCCATCCGCTTCTCGATCGCACCGAGCTTCTCGAGGATGTCGCGCTGCAGGTTCCAGTGCCTGTCGGCGGACAGCATCTGGAGGAACCCGAGCACGAGCACCGCGCCGAGCAGCACGATCTGAACGAAGTCCTTGAAGCCGAAGCGGTTGGTCATGGGGTCACCTTCCCCGAACGGGGGCGGGCATCCTAACGGACGCCTCGCGGTGTCCACCGAAGCTCTCCCCTTTTTTCAGAGGTGCAGCACGCCGCGGAAACGCAGTTACGCGACCTTTCTGCCGCGCATCGGATCGAACCGCTCGCGCAGCTCGTCGCCGAGGAAGTTGAGCGCGGTCAGCGTGAGGGCGATGGCCACGCAGGGCGCGGCCAGGAGCCACCAGCGACTCTCGACGGTGTTCAGCTCGCCGAGCGCATCGGCCGCCATGTTCCCCCAGCTCGGCACGGGCTCGCGCACGCCGATCCCGAGGAACGACAGGAAGCTCTCCGACAGGATCGCCGCGGGCACCGCGAGCGCCGCATACACCGCGATCGGACCAACCAGGTTCGGAAGGAGGTGCGCGGTGAACTGCCGCGGCGCGCCCACCCCGATCGCGCGGCAAGCCTCCATGAACGGCTTCGCACGCAGCGACAGCACCTGCCCGCGGATCACCCGCGCCATGGTCAGCCAGCTCACGCCGCCGATCGCGACGAGGAGCGTGGCGATGTTGATCGCCGAGCGCGCGAAGGCGGGCAGATCGGCACCGCGGCGCTCGAGCACGCCGTCGACCGCCACCGCGAGGAGCACCACGAGCAGGATCGAGGGCAGCCCGAACAGGATGTCGACGACGCGCATCATCGCCGCATCCACGCGCCCGCCCGCCGCGCCCGCGATCGAGCCGTACGCCGTGCCCACAACCACGGCGATCGCCGCCGCGCTCAGTCCGACGAGCAGGCTGATCGCGCCGCCCGCGAGAAGCCGCGCCAGCACATCGCGGCCGAGCCGGTCGGTGCCAAGCACGCGGCCCGGGATGTACTGGCCCGCCTCGCGCGCGGACTCGATCCGCTGCGCATCCTCGGGGCCGAGCTCGCGCCACGCGGGCGGAAGCAGGTTGAGCGTGATGTTCGAGGCCTCGAATCGCGCGAGCTCGGTCGAACCGACGGACACGCCGCCCGCGCTCCACGGCAGCGTGGCCAGGCATGCGAGAAGCATCGCCCCGAGCACCGAGATTCCGATCCAGCCCGCGAGCCCGATCGGAACACGCACGCGCGGGCGCGCGGCGTCGCCCGTTGCCCGATCGATCGCGATGGCCTGCGTGGCGTGCACGGCGCGATGCTAGCACGACGCACGCGGCGCCATGCCGGCGGGGTCGCGGCGGGTTTCAGCGCGGGCCGACCGGCATCGCCGCGGGCACGCGCGATTTCCCTGCGGCTGCCCTGCGGGTTCGATGCGGTTTTCTCGAACTTCGCCGCAGAACGCTCAGGGCTTGGGCGCGGGGCCGGAATCACGCGGCGCGGGGCCACCACGTGGCGCGGTGCCATCACGCGGCGCACCTCCACCACGCGCCTCGCCACGCTCGCGCGGCGGGTTCTCCGCCCGCGCGCGCACCTCGCGCTCGAGCTCGGCCGCGCGGGCCGCATCGGAATCGATCTCCGCCCGCAGCCGCGCAAGCTGCGACTCAAGCGCCTCGACCTCGGCGCGCCGCGCCACCAGCGTGGCACGCACCTGCGCGGCCGACGCCGCATCGAGCGCCTTCGAGAGCTGCTCCACCCGCGCCGCGTCCGCGGCCGCCCCGCGCGCATCGCGCAGCTCGCCCGCGGCGCGCTGCACCTCGGCCTGCGCGCGGATCTCCGCCACCTTCGCCTCGAACACGAGCGGCGCGCGCTCGCGCAGCGCCACCAGCGCCAGCAGCCGACGCGCGTTTCCGCGCAGCGCGAGCTTCATCCCCTCGGGGTCCGACTTCGCCCGCTCCGCGATCGCCTCGCCCCACTCGGCCGACACCAATCGCGCCACATCGACCGCCTTGGCCAGGTCCTCGTCGTTCAGCGCGCGACGCGCAAACTCGCCCACCACCAGCCCTTCGATCATCGGACGCTCGCCCGCCCCGAACCCGCCCGCGCGCGGCCAGTCGGGCGGAAGCCGGTCGCCGCGGCGCTCGCGCGCACCACGCCCGTCCTGCGGACGCTCGCGCTCGGCGGCGTTTCCGTCCTGCCCGCCCGCGTCCTGCGCGCACGCCTGCGATGCAGGCGCCGCCACGGCCACCGCGCACAGAAGCGCGCCTGAGAGGATCGTCGAGAAGAGGTTCCGAGCGAAGAGGTTCCGAGCGAAGAGGTTCCGAGCCATGTGTCACCTCCGAGCCGCGATCGCCGCGGCCAGCCTGCCATCGGTCGGCTGCGTCAGCCGCCCGTGCGCGCCACCAGCGCCGCGAACTCGCCGGACAGATCGTCGTAGGTCGGGCGCGCGTCGTCAAGGAACGCGCTTGCCCCCAGGATTCCCGCAAAGGCCGCGGCTTCGTCGTCCGACGCGTCGAAGTCGCCGAGCGCCGACGACGAGCGGTCGGCGAGCGCCACGATCGCAACCTCGCGCGAACCCGCGCGCGCATCGGCGAGCACCGCCTCGACATGCTCTGGCTGCAGCAGCGGGCGCGCCTGCGGCGCTTCCGCGGGCGTGTCCTGCACGATGGTGCCGCCCGGCACCGACGAACCATCGGCGCCATCGGTGCGCAGCGCGCGCATGGCGAGCACGACCGCCACCGCCGTGCCGCACACCGCGGCCGCGATGGCTGCCGCGCGCAGCACGAGCCGCATGGTCGAGCGGTCGCCCGCGTGGCCGATGCGGCCCGCGATGGGCGACGCATCGCCCGCAAGCGGAAGCTGAAGATCGCTCGCTGCGAAGATTCGGTCGAGCGCCTGCGGCGAAAGCCGCGACCGCTCGCGCGCGCCCGCTTCGTCGAGCAGGCGCGACACGCCGGCGACCTTCGCGTCGGCATCGCTGCCGCGTCGCGACGGATCGTGCCCGCCGAGGTCGTGTGGGGTGTGCTCGCTCATCGTTCGGAATCCTCCTCCAGCCGACAGGCAGAACGGCCAGCCGCCCTGCCGATTGCGTCGAAATCCGCACCCGCGCGACGCCCCGAGTCCGTCCATGCGGGCTCGTCCGCGAACATCGCGGCGACGGCCGTGCCAATCGTCGCCATGGTGGCCGCCATGGTCGCCACCTTCGTCGTCACCTCGGCCACGGCTACGACTCCTCCCCCGA